>NZ_JBIWAL010000056.1:34130-34380 GCF_044760045.1 Pseudomonas sp. NPDC098747
CGCGACACAGCACTCTCCTTTTTCAAATGACGACTTTGCATCAGGCCTAAAGAAAAAACCGCACGCCGTGATGGCAGTGCGGTTTTTCCATGACAGCAAGCAACGATTACAGGCTATTAAGCCTGGTGGTTTGTAACGTAATCGATTGCGGCTTGTACAGTAGTGATCTTCTCAGCTTCTTCGTCAGGGATTTCGGTCTCGAATTCCTCTTCCAGAGCCATCACCAGCTCAACGGTGTCAAGGGAGTCGG
>NZ_JBIWAL010000057.1:0-30179 GCF_044760045.1 Pseudomonas sp. NPDC098747
AAAGAAACTAACAACACAAAGAACAACAACAATAATCACAATAATTACCAACAAAACGATCTACCGCACAAACGACAGGACGCTGCCGGTATCGTGACCAGCCATGATGGCCGGTTGTTCTTGCGCAAGGACAATGGCCTGGTGCGTGACGTGTTCCAACAGCGTCACATGCAACGCCTGGTCGGCCACATGGGTATCGGCCACGTCCGTTATCCGACCGCGGGAAGCTCGACTTCGGCCGAAGCCCAGCCGTTTTACGTCAACTCGCCTTACGGCATTACTCTGGCGCATAACGGCAACCTGACCAACGTTGAGCAGTTGGCCAAAGAGATCTACGAATCCGATCTGCGTCACGTCAACACCAGTTCCGATTCGGAAGTGCTGCTGAACGTGTTCGCCCACGAACTGGCTCAGCGCGGCAAGCTGCAACCGACCGAAGAAGACGTGTTTGCTGCCGTAACCGACGTGCACAACCGTTGTGTCGGCGGTTACGCGGTAGTGGCGATGGTGACCGGTTACGGCATCGTCGGTTTCCGTGACCCGCACGGCATCCGCCCGATCGTGTTCGGCCAGCGTCACACCGACGAAGGCGTCGAGTACATGATTGCCTCGGAAAGTGTTTCCCTGGACGTACTCGGTTTCACCCTGATTCGCGACCTGGCGCCGGGCGAAGCGGTCTACATTACTGAAGAGGGCAAGCTGCACACCCGTCAGTGCGCGACCAACCCGTCCCTGACGCCATGCATCTTCGAACACGTCTATCTGGCGCGTCCGGACTCGATCATCGACGGCGTTTCGGTCTACAAGGCTCGCCTGCGTATGGGTGAGAAGCTGGCCGAGAAGATCCTGCGCGAGCGTCCTGAGCACGACATCGACGTGGTCATCCCGATTCCGGACACCAGCCGCACGGCTGCGCTGGAACTGGCCAACCACCTGGGCGTGAAATTTCGCGAAGGTTTCGTCAAGAACCGTTACATCGGCCGTACCTTCATCATGCCGGGCCAGGCCGCGCGCAAGAAATCGGTTCGCCAGAAGCTCAACGCCATCGAGCTGGAGTTCCGCGGCAAGAACGTGATGCTGGTCGACGACTCGATCGTTCGTGGCACCACCTGCAAGCAGATCATCCAGATGGCCCGTGAAGCCGGCGCGAAAAACGTCTACTTCTGCTCGGCGGCACCGGCCGTTCGCTACCCGAACGTCTACGGCATCGACATGCCAAGCGCTCACGAGCTGATCGCCCACAACCGTTCGACTCAGGACGTGGCTGATCTGATCGGCGCTGACTGGCTGATCTATCAGGACTTGCCTGACTTGATCGAAGCGGTCGGCGGCGGCAAGATCAAGATCGAGAACTTCGATTGCGCAGTGTTTGACGGCAAGTACGTCACCGGCGACGTCGACGAGGCTTACCTGGACAAGATCGAGCAGGCTCGCAATGATCTTTCGAAGGTCAAGACTCAAGTGGTCAGTGAGATCATCGGTCTGTACAACAACTGAGTTTCTACCGGCCCTGAGGGGCCGGTTTTGTATCTGGCAAAAGACTTTTATTTATTCAGAACACGGCAAGGAGTGACAGCATGAGTCAGGAATGGGATGCCGGTCGGCTGGACAGCGACCTCGATGGCGTAGCGTTCGATACCTTGGCCGTTCGTGCCGGTCAGCACCGTACGCCGGAAGGCGAACACGGTGATCCGATGTTCTTTACCTCAAGCTACGTGTTCCGTACCGCCGCCGATGCGGCCGCGCGATTTGCCGGGGAAGTGCCGGGCAACGTTTACTCGCGTTACACCAACCCGACCGTGCGCGCGTTCGAAGAGCGCATTGCGGCGCTGGAAAGCGCCGAGCAAGCTGTTGCGACGGCGACCGGTATGGCTGCGATCATGGCGGTGGTGATGAGCCTGTGCAGTGCTGGCGATCATGTTTTGGTCTCGCGCAGCGTGTTTGGCTCGACCATCAGCCTGTTCGAAAAGTACTTCAAGCGTTTCGGCATCGAAGTTGACTATGTGCCGCTGGCAGAGTTGCCGGCGTGGGATGCAGCAATCAAGTCCAACACCAAGCTGCTGTTCGTCGAGTCGCCATCCAACCCGCTGGCTGAGTTGGTGGATATCACCGCGTTGGCTGAAATCGCTCACGCCAAAGGCGCAATGCTGGTGGTCGACAACTGCTTCTGCACCCCTGCGCTGCAGCAACCGCTGAAACTCGGTGCGGATATCGTTGTGCACTCAGCCACCAAGTTCATCGACGGCCAGGGTCGTTGCATGGGCGGCGTGGTTGCCGGTCGTAGCGAGCAGATGAAAGAAATCGTCGGTTTCCTGCGTACCGCTGGGCCAACCCTGAGCCCGTTCAACGCATGGATCTTCCTCAAAGGTCTGGAAACTCTGAGCTTGCGCATGAAGGCGCACTGCGCCAATGCTCAGCAACTGGCCGAATGGCTGGAGCAGCAGGACGGTATCGAGAAGGTGCATTACGCCGGTCTCAAGAGCCATCCACAGCATGAGCTTGCTCAGCGCCAGCAGAAGGGCTTCGGTGCTGTGGTGAGTTTTGAGGTCAGGGGCGGCAAAGAGGGCGCGTGGCGCTTTATCGATGCCACCCGGTTGATTTCGATCACCGCCAACCTCGGCGACAGCAAGACCACCATCACCCACCCGAGCACCACGTCCCACGGCCGTCTGGCGCCGCAGGAGCGTGAAGCGGCGGGCATTCGTGACAGCCTGATCCGTGTTGCGGTCGGCCTGGAAGATGTGGCCGACCTGCAAGCCGACCTGGCGCGCGGTCTGGCGGCGCTGTGATTGAGTTGTCCACTGCGAAAGCGGGTACCCATGGCCGCGTTGCGTTGGTCACGGGTGCCGCGCGCGGCATTGGTCTGGGCATCGCTGCGTGGCTGATCAGCGAAGGCTGGCAGGTGGTGCTGAGCGATCTGGATCGCGTACGCGGTTCGAAAGTGGCGAAGGTGCTGGGCGAGCACGCCTGGTTCATCGCCATGGACGTTGCGGATGAAGGCCAGGTGGCGCTTGGTGTGGCCGAGGTGTTGGGGCAGTTTGGTCGTCTCGATGCGCTGGTGTGCAACGCGGCGGTGGCTGATCCCCACAACATCACCCTGGAAAGCCTTGATCTGGCTTACTGGAATCGGGTGCTGGCAGTGAATCTCAGCGGGCCGATGTTGCTGGCCAAGCATTGCGCGCCGTATCTGCGGGCGCACAATGGCTCGATCGTCAATCTGGCGTCGACCCGTGCCGGACAGTCCGAGCCTGATACCGAGGCTTATGCGGCGAGCAAGGGTGGCCTGCTGGCCCTCACTCACGCATTGGCAATCAGTCTTGGGCCGGAGATTCGGGTCAACGCCGTCAGCCCGGGCTGGATTGATACGCGCGATCCGTCCGCACGCCGTGCCGAACCGTTGACCGATACCGATCACGCTCAGCACCCGGCGGGCAGGGTGGGCACGGTTGAGGACGTCGCGGCGATGGTCGCGTGGCTGTTGTCGAGGAATGCCGGGTTTGTCACCGGGCAGGAATTCGTCGTTGACGGCGGCATGACCAAGAAGATGATCTACAGCGAGTAGGCTGCGAAGCTGCGATCCCTGTGGGAGTGAGCCTGCTCGCGATAGCGGTCTTACGGTTGATGGCTTCTTCAGGAATGACTCGATTTTGTCTTTTTCAGAAAAACTTCAATCCTGCTATTGACTTAGGTTCGCTACCTGCGTAAATTTCGCGGCCTCGGAGATGCAAACGGGTGATTAGCTCAGCTGGGAGAGCGTCTGCCTTACAAGCAGAATGTCGGCGGTTCGATCCCGTCATCACCCACCACTTCCGAGTAACTTGCGAAAGCAAGAGGGTAGGCTGAAAGTGCCTGCACCGACGCGCAGCGGTAGTTCAGTCGGTTAGAATACCGGCCTGTCACGCCGGGGGTCGCGGGTTCGAGTCCCGTCCGCTGCGCCATATTTAACGAGTCAGACATTGTCTGGTTCGCGATTGAAAAGCACCGAAGCTTTCAATCACAAAGAGTTACTTGAGCGCAAGCTCAAAGCGATACGCAGCGGTAGTTCAGTCGGTTAGAATACCGGCCTGTCACGCCGGGGGTCGCGGGTTCGAGTCCCGTCCGCTGCGCCATATCTGCTTCAAGGCCCACTGAACGCCTTGAAGCACCGAAAGCAGCCATTGGTTGATTCGGAATCGATAGCAAAGACCCTGGTCGAAAGACCGGGGTTTTTTGTGTCTGAAATTTGACCTCCCTCTCTTTTTCTCCTTCCGCCAATCCTGTATCCAACATAAATCCCTGTGGGAGCGAGCTTGCTCGCGAAGGCGTCGGCACATTCAAGATTCGCGTCGGCAGGCAGGGTGCTTTCGCGAGCGAGCTCGCTCCCACAATGAGCTTCTTCAATGTCTCGATATGCGAGCTGCGGTGCCACGTCGCATTGATTTTTTGATTCTTTAGTCAGATTTATGTAACTGGTTGTTTGCTGCGAGCGCAGAAACCTTTAAAGTGAACCCTTCGGTCAGCTTTGCACTGTCAACACAGCTCTTTGCTTCGCCAGAAAGAGCTTCTGCAAGACTCGAGATTCCCAGTAGATAACCAGAAGGGCGGACATATAACCGCCCAGAGGATGATCCATGTCCAACCGTGAAATATCCCGGCGCTCATTCCTTCAGGGCGGGCTGGTAGCGGGGGTGAGCGTCACGCTCACGCCGCTCAGCAGTCAGGCGCTGGCTGCTTTGATGGAAAACAGCGTCACCGTGCCGTCCGAGAAGTGGCTCGGCAACAACGGTAAGGCGCGTCAGCGTAACGATGCACTGTCCAAGGTTTGCGGCAGCAAAGTGTTCGCCCGCGACATCCGTTCCAAGGACATGCCGGGCTGGCCTGAGCAGCAAGGTCACGCCATGCTGCTGAAAACCATCAAGGCTGATCGCATCTATGCCGGCTATGACCTGTCGTGGCTAGGCGCCGATTTGCAGCCTGACCGCATCGTGACCGCTGCTGACCTGGACAAGGACGGTATCGTCTTCCCGGAGGAACACGCTCCGGATCCTCTGCTGCCGGAAGGCAAAGTGCCGATGTTCATCGGGCACCCGGTGGCGATCCTGATCTGGAACGATTTCGAGCGTTTCCGTCAGGCCAAGAACCAGCTCAAATTCAATGACAAAGCGATTCGTTACGGTGCTCAAGTGCCGTTCTACGAGCGCGACCCCTACGGCAGCTTCCGCTATGTGCGCGTGGGTGGCCCGACCTCAGCCGATGAAGACGAATTCGCCAGCCTCAAGGATTCGATCCTGTTCCCGATGCTGAAAAACCGTCGCCCGGTGTGGAATGCATCGCCGAATCTGCACGGCAACCTGACCGAGCGCGGGCTGTTCTACGCCGATCGCATGAAGAAAGAGATCGACACGCCGCCGGACAACTGGCTGGTGTTCGACGAGCGCTACAAGACTCCGTCGATCGAGCCGGCCGCCATGGAGCCGGACAACGGCAACGGCTGGTACGACCCGAAGACCAAAACCCTGCACTTCGTTGTCGCGACCCAGTGCCCGCTGGAAACGGCGACCGATACCGCGAAAATGATCGCGCCGTCGCGCTTCGGCCTGGCCAACTTGAACATGCACCCGGGTTACACCGTGGGGTACGGTTCCAAAGACCACAACATCTTCGTCTACTACGCAGCCCTCGCTGCGCTGTACGGCGCCGGTGTGCCTGTGCGTCTGGCCAACGACCGCTACGAGCAGTTCCAGAGCGGCATCAAGCGTCACCCGTTCGACATTCGTTACCAACTGGCGGTGGACAAGAACGATTACAGCTTCAAGATTTTCCGCTCCGAAATGAGCGTCGACGGCGGTGGCCGGATCAACTACAGCCCGTCGGTTGCGGCGGTTGGCGCTACGGCAGCGCAGTCGATCTACTACATGCCGCAGAACGATCTGCAAGTCACCGCCTATCACTCGCGTGGTGTTGAAGCGGGTTCGATGCGCGGCTACGGCACCCTGCAAAGCATGGCGGCGACCGAAATGATGGTCGACGAAATCGCCAATCGCCTGGGGGTCGACGCGATCGATCTGCGTCGCAAGAACGCTCTGCGTTCCGGCATGAAAAACACCCAGGGTGCGATCCCGGCCGGTGCATTGCGCCTGCACGAGATCCTCGACAAGGCCGCAGTGCACGAAGTCTGGAAAAACCGCGACGCGATCAAAAAGCAGCGCGAAGCGGCAGACCCGGATAACTGGTATGGCGTTGGTTTTGCTATTTGCCAGAAAGACTTCGGTACCGGCTCCGAAGCGCCGATGGCCAGCATCGAATTCACTGCCGACGGTCGCATTACCCTGCGCCACATCGGCATCGAAATCGGCACCGGCATGTCCACTTCGCAAGCGTTGGTCGTCGCCGATTTCCTCGGCAGCCCGGCGCACGAAGTGAAAACTGGCGAAACCGAATGGAAGGAAATGCAGCTGATCACCAGCGGCAACCCTTACATCATGAGCCAGGCCGAGCAGGACAACCTGCTGCGCAACCCGCGCTGGGTGGGCAAATTGGCCTCGGCGTCGTCCGCGACCAACTCCGCTTACTATTTCAGCCACGCCACCCGTGAAGCGGCGCGTGTGTTGTTCAATCACGGTCTGTGGCCGGCGGCGCTGGAGATCTGGCGCCAGGGCCCTTATGGCGGCCAGGCAAACCCTTACGTGGTGCGACGCGAAGACGCGCACTGGGTCGATGGCAAACTGACCGCCAACGGCATGCAGCCGCTGAGCTTCGAAGAGCTGGCCAAGCATGCTCACGAGCGTGGCTTGGTCACTGCGGCCACAGTCCACGGTTTCAACCGCTGGAGCTGGGCTGAGGCCGAATACAGCATCGACGGCGTCAAAGAGCGTCTGCCGCTCGACGGTCTGGCGGTGAAGTACGGCGACGGCGCACCGAAAGCCAAGCAAGCGTTGATGAGCACTGCCGGTTTCCACCTGCTGGATCGCCAGAACATCAACTACCCGGTGACTCAACTGAACAACGCTGCCGTGACTTACTACAGCCCGGTCGCCACGCTGGTCGAGCTGAAGGTCAACAAAGGCTCGGCGGAAGTCGAAGTGCTCAATCACCATTCGTGGGTCGAGTGCGGGCGTGTGCTGGTCGAAGAACTGGTCAAGGGCCAGCTCGAAGGCGGTATCGCCATGGGTATCGGCCACGCATTGATGGAAGAAATGCCGCTGTACGAAGGCGGGCCGGGGGAGGGTGACTGGAACTTCAACCGTTACCGTCTGCCGATGGCGCGTCACGTTGCGGTGTGGAAACAGACGGCGGAAATTCTGCCGCCGCTGTCGCCAAGCGATCCGTCCAAAGGCATCGCCGAAGTGGTGATGATCCCCGTGGTCGGTGCCATCGGTAACGCCGTGGCGCATGCCATCGGTAAACGTGTTCGCGATCTGCCAATCACTGCTGCGCGCATCAAGGAGGCCCTCAATGGCTAACCGTCCGCTTCAACTGACCCTCAACGGTCAATCCGTCGGCCCGGTGGACATCCCTGATGACCTGCCGATGATTGACTACCTGCACGAATACAAGAATCTCACCGGCTCGCGCCTGGGTTGTGGTCAGGGTATCTGCCACGCCTGCGTCGTGATCGTCGACAACCCGGACGGTACCAGCGAAGAAGTTCGCACCTGCATCACCGGTGCGCATTACTTCGAAGGCAAAAAAGTCCGCACCATCGAAAGCCACGCCAAGCGTGACGAGGATGGTCAGGTCACCGAGCTGAACCCGATCCAGCAACGTTTCGTCGACGAGTTCGCCTTCCAGTGCAGCTACTGCGCACCGGGCTTCGTCAACGCTGCGACCGTGCTGGTGGAAAAGCTGCAACGCCAGCCGATCGTCAAAAGCCAACTGGAACAAGTCATCGAGGACAGCCTCGGCCATCACATCTGTCGTTGCACCGGGTACGTGCGTTATTACAACGCTACCCGCAACGTGCTGACCGATCTCGGCCTGGTCAAGGAGGGTTAAGCATGAAGCTTTTATTGACCCGTCTGACCCTGGCGGTCGGGCTGGCTGCGCCGCTGTTGTTGGCGCACGCTGATGATCAGGTCAAGCGCGGCGAGTATCTCGCCCGCGCTGCCGACTGCGTGGCCTGCCACACAGCGCCGGGTGGTGCACCGTATGCTGGCGGCCTGCCGATTTTCTCGCCGTTTGGCACGATCTACGGCACCAACATCACGCCAAGCAAAGAGCACGGCATCGGTTTGTACAGCGATGAAGAGTTCTTCGCGGCACTCACCGAAGGCAAGCGCCGCGACGGTGCGAATCTGTATCCGGCGATGCCGTACACCTCGTATCACCTGGTGCCGCGGGAAGATTCCGACGCGATTCATGCGTATCTGAAAACCATCGAGCCGATCGAGCGTGCTGCGCCGGTCACCAGCCTGAGCTTTCCGTTCAACGTCCGTTTGGGCCTGATGGGCTGGAACATGATGTATGGCAAGTCCGTGAAGCTCGAGCCTGCTGAAGGCAAAAGCGAAGCCTGGAAACGCGGCCAATACATGGTCGACGTTCTCGGCCACTGCGGCGAATGCCATACGCCACGCGGCCTGCCGGGCGCGATGCAAATGGACAAGCGCATGACCGGCGGCATCCTCAACGGTTACCTGGCACCAAGCCTGCTGGCCACCGACCTGGCTGCTCGCGGCTGGAATCATCAGGATCTGAGCACGTTCCTCAAGCACGGCATGAGTGCGCAGGGCACGATGTTCAACGAGATGTTCCCGGTGTTCCACAACAGCACTCAGGGCCTGACCGATACTGATCTGGCGGCGATGGCAACGTTCCTGCTCGGCGATCAGCCGCCGGCAGCCAAAGCGCTGGTCGAAGTGCCGGTGGACAAACTCAGTGCGAGCGCCCAGCGCGGCCGTCAGGACTATTTGAACGTTTGCGCCGGATGTCACGCGGTCGGTGGCGAAGGCAAACCGCATATCGCGGTGGCCATGCGCGGCAACACCACGCTGCGTCTGGAAGATCCACGCAACCTGCTGCGCGTGATCGAAGACGGTATCGGCGAACAGAAGTTCTCCGGGTTCGAGCGCATGCAGCCGATGCCGGGTTTTGCCGACAAGCTCAGTCCTGAGCAGTTGACCGATCTGCTGAACTATCTGCGTCAAGGCTGGGGCGGTCAATCCGCTGAGTTGGCAGTGAGCGACGTGCAGAAGCTGCAAGCCGACGCCCCGACCATCGAGCACAAGGCGCACTGACATGCAGCATCTCGATCTACAAGTGGTGCGACGTGCGCTGGAGTGGTCGGTGGCGGGGCAGCGCATCTGGCTTTGCACCGTGCTGACCACCTACGGCTCGGCACCGCGTGCACCGGGTTCACTGTTGGTGGTGAATGACGGTGGACAGTGGATCGGGTCGCTGTCCGGTGGTTGCGTCGAGGAAGATTTTCTCGAACGTGTCGCCGAAGGTGCGTTTCTCGATGCGGTCAATGTCGTGCGTTACGGCGAAGGTGATGATCCGCGCTCGCGGGTCAGCCTGCCCTGTGGTGGCATTCTCGACGTGCTGGTAGAGAAATTTGACGCCGACTGCGAAGTGCAGGCGCATCTGCGCGAATTGGAGTCGGCGCTGCTCGGTCAGCGTCGTTTGATTCGCGAGGTCGATCTGGCCAGCGGTGCGCGCAGTCTGTTCGCTGATCGCGAGCAGGGTGCGCGCATCGAGCGGGAGATTGATCGGGTGCGGATCCGCATCGGTGCGGCGCAACGTCTGTTGCTCGCCGGATATTCCAGTGTCGCGCAGGCGTGCGCCGAGTTTGCAGTCGGCCTCGGTTTCGAAGTGATCCTCTGTGATCCGCGCGATGAAGTGCTCGAAGGCGTGGTGCTCAATGGTGTGGAGATTCGTCGGCAACTGCCGTCGGTGTTCATTGCCGATGGAGGCTGCCATCGCGATACGGCGGTGGTGGCGCTGACCCACGATCCGCGCATTGACGACTTGGCGATGATGGAAGCGGTGCGTACCGAAGCGTTCTACATTGGCGTGATGGGCTCGCTGCAGACTTCGCAGAAACGCTTCGAGCGTTTGCGTCGGATTGGCGGTTTGGGGGAGGGCGAGTTGGCGCGGATTCATGCACCGATCGGTCTAAACCTTGGCAGCAAGACACCGGCGGAAATTGCGTTGGCGGTGCTGGCGGATATCTTGCGCATCCGCAGTGGGATTGCTCGGAATCAGCTCTGACACTGATTGGTAAATCTTTATGTAGTGAGGGGATTTATCTGTGGTCAGTGGAGGTATCTGTGGTCAGAGGGGTTGTCTGTGGCGAGGGGATTTATCCCCGATGGGGCGCGAAGCGGCCCTGCTTTTAAAAAAGCGGGGACTGCTGCGCACTCCATCGGGGATAAATCCCCTCGCCACAAGTGCTTCTGTAATCAGAAAACCTGATCAGAACCCATACTTATCCCGCAACCCGTAATACCAAGCCCCCAGCGCCGCAAATGGCGTGCGCAGCAGTTGCCCGCCCGGGAACGGATAGTGCGGCAGATCAGCAAACGCATCAAAACGCTCAGCCTGACCACGCAATGCCTCGGCCAATACTTTGCCGGCCAGATGCGTGTACGTCACCCCGTGGCCGCTGCAACCTTGCGAGTAATAGATGTTGTCGCCCAGGCGCCCAACCTGCGGTAAACGCGACAGGGTCAGCAGGAAATTTCCGGTCCAGGCGTAATCAATCTTCACATCTTTGAGTTGCGGAAAAGCCTTGAGCATTTTCGGGCGGATGATCGCTTCGATGTTCGCCGGATCCCGTGCGCCATACACCACGCCGCCGCCGAAGATCAGGCGCTTGTCGCCCGTCAGGCGGTAGTAGTCGAGCAAATAGTTGCAGTCTTCGACACAGTAATCCTGTGGTAGCAGGGTTTTCGCCAGTTCATCGCCCAACGGCTCAGTGGTGATCACCTGAGTGCCGCACGGCATCGATTTGGCCGCCAGTTCCGGCACCAGATTACCGAGGTAGGCGTTACCGGCGACGATGATGAACTTGGCCCTGACCTTGCCTTGCGGCGTATGAACAACTGGATTGGCGCCGCGTTCGATACGCATGGCGGGCGACTGCTCATAGATTGTGCCGCCAAGCGATTCGACCGCCGCTGCTTCGCCAAGCGCCAGATTTAGCGGATGAATGTGACCGCCGCTCATGTCGAGCATGCCGCCGATGTACTGATCGCAAGCTACGACTTCGCGAATGCGACGTTGATCAAGCAGTTCGAGCTGCGTATGGCCGAAGCGCTCCCACAGACGCTTTTGTGATTCCAGGTGGCCCATCTGCTTGGCCGACAGCGCCGCGAACACACCGCCGTCCTTCAGATCGCACTGGATGTTGTACTTGGCGACGCGCTCGCGAATGATCCGGCTGCCTTCGAAGGCCATGTGCCCTAGCAGTTGCGCTTGTTTCGGGCCGACAGTGCGTTCGATCACATCGATGTCGCGGCTATAGCTGTTAACGATCTGGCCGCCGTTGCGCCCCGATGCGCCGAAACCGACTTTGGCCGCTTCCAGCACGGTCACGCGAAAGCCGCTCTCCAGCAGAAACAGGGCAGAGGACAACCCGGTATACCCGGCACCAATCACACAGACATCCGTCTCCACATCATCCTGCAAGGCTGGACGTGCCGGTACGGCATTGGCCGACGCAGCGTAATAAGACTCTGGGTAAAGGGTGTTCGCCATCCTGCAGCCTCTGTTTAATATATTTTACGAGTGCGCCGATCCTACCCGAGTTGAAAAACCTCCGCCAGCCGCTGAAAAATCTACGTCGTCGGGCAGAAATTAAATATTTTGCATATTCATAGGGTTAGGTGAAAAAAAGGTGTTGACACCCCTCCGTAATTCCGTAGAATGCCGCCTCACAGCAGGCACGTAGCTCAGTTGGTTAGAGCACCACCTTGACATGGTGGGGGTCGTTGGTTCGAGTCCAATCGCGCCTACCAAACAAAATCCGCTCTGCTGGGCGGTCTAGAAGGGCTCACCGAAAGGTGGGCCCTTTTTTGTTGTCTGCGATTTGCAAAACCCCCGCCACAGAACTCCAGTTCGACGCTCCCCTCGGCGTACGGCCGCACTCCGAAGAATTGCCACCACTACTCATGATGATGACGCGGCTTGCAAGTCGAGCACTTAAGTCCTTCATTCAAATCTATCAAACGTTCAGTCCATAAAAATAGTGTGGATATTGAATGAGTTACGCGTTTATTTAACCGACCGGTTATCGAAAAAATATTGTCGCTGAAGCGATTAATCAGTAATATCCGCTCCGCGTTCACCACCACGGTTTATGCATTTTTAATCCCAAGCTTCCATCAGCTGCTTGGGATTTTTTTTGCCTGCGATTTGGCTTTTGCGGCACTTCTCTATCGGGGTCCTCTGCTTCATCACTGGCGATGTGGCCCGAGCAAATCTCCACTTTTTGAACTACTACTGACTGGCCGATTTTCAACTCTTCATAAAGGAGTGTGTCGATGCTGGGTCATTGGTTTCTAGCGGCTATTCATCTGCTGGCTTTTGCCTTGGGCTTTTGGGCGGTGCTGACGCGTGGAGCGGCGTTCAGCCGTTTGGCGGCCGGCGCGGGGGAGGTCAGGCGCGTGTTGCTCGCCGATAATCTGTGGGGCATCTCTGCGTTGATTCTGTTGATAACGGGCGGGATGCGTGCCTTTGGCGGGTACGAGAAGGGCACTGACTATTATCTTCATCAGCCACTGTTCCATCTGAAGATGACACTGTTCGTGCTCATTCTGCTGATAGAGCTCGCGCCGATGATCACGTTGGTCAAATGGCGCATCGCCTCAGCGCGCGGTGCGGCACTCGATGCCGGGCGTGCAAAGTTGTACTCGCGAATCAGTCATGTCGAAGCGTTGTTGATGGTGCTGATGGTGGTTGCTGCCACTGGCATGGCGCGTGGCGTGACATTCGCTTAGGAAGGCGAATTCCCTGCGCTCTATCGGAATCGTCCGACAGCCAGCCTTTGGAATGGCGGGTAATATCGAGCGGCAACAGGGGATAGGGAGAATGAATCGGAAGGGGATTAGTGTGTCAGGCGCCGTGCCCAACAGAGTGGGGAGCGGATGGCAATACGGCGCGTGTAACTCTAGCCAGTCATTGTGCTGGGCAAACGAACTGGCTACTGACTGCGATGCGGCTCAGGGTGTTTGTGGCTTGTCCGGAGCGGTCAGGCCAGCCTGAATGCGCTGGTAAATCTCTTCACGATGCACCGCAACGTTTTTCGGAGCATTGATGCCAATTCGTACTTGCTGGCCGCTAACGCCCAGGATGGTGATGGTGATGTCATCGCCAATATTTATGCTTTCACCGACTTTGCGGGTGAGTATCAGCATGGTCTTCTCCTTGATTGCTTTGTAGGGCACCTGATTCAGACAGTGCAGAGGTCGGTGGTAGGTATAGATTAGTGCGAACTTTCACGGTTTGGGTGCCTCTTTCTGACGCGCAGATGCAGCATTAATTCCCAGGGCGTAACTATACAGAGGCTGCAATCATCAATCTCGTTGTTTCGTGCCCATTTTACGGGGCTCGCGAAGTATTTATGAATGGTAAGATCGCCGCTTTGAGATTTCCGAGGAAAGCGTTGTGCGCAAATTGGTCTGGATGGTCGCGGCACTGGCATTGGCAGGATGTGGTGAAGGCAAGAGTGTAGACGCGCAAAAGCCGAAAACGGCGGTCTCGACGGCTCCTGCGGTGGCCTCTGCTCCACAGTGGGATCTCGAGGTGCGCGGCGAAACGCCTCAGGCTGTCAGTGATCTGAGCGGCTGGCTGATCGAGCATGCGTTTGTTCCGACGGTGATCAAGGACAGCAGCGGCAAAGTGCGAATTTTGATTGGACCTTTCAACTCCAAGGCTGAGGCCGAAGCTCGGCAGGTGCAGGTCGATGCGGCATTGGCAAAGGCCAAAAAACGGAATATTGAATCGGTGGTGATCGAGCATCCGATCCAGCCGTAAACATGGCTTTCAGCGGAGCAGCCTAAAGGGTGTCGGATGCGATTCGTCTTATACGAGTCAATCACGATTTATTGAAGGAGCTCCGCATGGCGTCCGCCAATCCCTACAAGCTCTTCAGTGCTGTGCTGCAACGTAAAACCCTGTTGAGCCCGCATATGATGCGGATCACCTTCGTCGATCCTGAAATTGCCAACATGGCCACTTGGGCGCCGGATCAGCGGGTCAAACTATTTTTCCCTGCTGCCGATGGTTCTCCTGCAAATCTTGCGCAGGAAGAAGGTTGGTACGCGCGTTTTCGTTCGATGTTGGCGAGCCGCCGCCCGGCGATGCGTACTTATACGATTCGTCATTTGCGTGCCGAACAAGGTGAAGTCGACATCGATTTCGTCTTGCACGGCGAAACAGGTCCGGCATCGCGTTGGGCGCTGCGGGCGCAGCCGGGCGAGTCGATGCAGATCCTTGCGCCTGACAACCGTTTCTCTGCGAAGGAAGCTGGAGGGTTTGAATGGCGGCCGCCGCTGGCTCTCAAGCAGTTGCTGCTGGTTGCCGACGCGACGGCATTGCCGGCAGCCATGGGCATTCTTGATGAGTTGGCCACCCTTGCCGAACCACCCCAGACGCAGGCGTTCTTCGAGGTCGACAGTGCACAAGACATGCTTTCAGTACCTGACTGGCCGGGGCTTGCAGTGCAATGGCTGATCCGTGAACAGGCAGATGCGAGCGTCGCCGGGACGTTGATGGTTGAGGCGGTGCGGCAGGCGACTTTGCCAATTCATGCTTCGTCCGCGAACCAGGCCATCGAACTCGCTGAGGTCGATATCGATAAAGATATTCTTTGGGAAATCGCCAATACGGCCGAAGAAGGATTTTACGGCTGGATCGCCGGAGAAAGTGCGGCTGTCATGAGCTTGCGAAAGTACCTGATCAAGGACTGCGGGATCCCTCGTGAGTCGCTCAATCTGATGGGGTATTGGCGCTACAACAAGTCTGGTGGCTAGCCACAAAAAAGGCCGCGAACATAACGTTCGAGGCCTTTTTTATACTGCGATCAGCCGCAGGTTTTCATGTTTACCGGGCCGACAAATTCGTTGCCACGTCCCATCACGCACGCCACGCTCTGATTGCGCTGGCGTTCCCAGTCTTGCACCGGGTAGGTCTTGTCCCAAGCCTCATACAACTGCCGATCCTGTTTCGACAGACGCAAGCCGTACTGCTTGCTCATGTAGAAATAGGTGCGGGCAATCATGCCGCGAATCGAAGGGCGGGGCATGACCTTCTTGGCTTTGAAGTCGACCTGGGTCAGGCACGAGCCGTACTGGCCGGATTGCACTGGCAGCCAGCCGTAGCTGAAGTTGCTGCGATCACCGTTGACCTCACCAATACTCGGTACCAGGTTATGCAGGTCGGCTTCGGCCTTCTGATAGCTTGGGTCGTAGCGTGTGCAGTTCTTGCGTCCGCCTTCCTGCCAGCATTGACGCTGATGGCCGAACTGCCAGGCGGGCACGATGTGCTCCCATTCGATACGCGAAGCGCGTTTGGCATTTTTACGCGGTACGTAACCGCAAGCTTTCAGGTCAATTCTGTTGCCGGTGTATTTGCAGCCGCAATAGAACTCGGTGGACTGCGGCGCATACAGCTTCCAGGCGACCTTCTTGGCTTCAGAAAATGTGCGAGGTGCGCCCGCGTGGGCGCCCATGGCGATGAACAGCAAGAGCAAAGCAAAACAGCGGACAATCATTGAATCAATCTTCCTTCGGCACAACCCAAAAAATCTGCACGCCGCCATCGTCGCGATAGGCGAGAGTAACGTTGTCGTTTTCGTCGATTTCCTCGAGCAAGCGCCCCCAGTCATCCATCGGTTCGTCCGGCAGACGGAAAATCAATGCGGCTTTGGCTTTTTGTGCGGTGGGGGAATTGATGATTTTCTGAACGCGCATACCCATGCGTTCATAAGCGTCAGGAGCATCAGGGGAGGTGGCCACGAGGTTATCCTTATTAAGCTGTACGTGCATACAGTATTTAACTGTAAGCGTTTTCGCAACTGCTTAAATTTCAAGAAAATCCTCTGACAGCGCTTTTCCGAATTTGGTGTAAGTCGTGTCGAGTTTTTTGTGGGAAAAATGCATGAAGGTTGTAGGCGACGCACCACCCGCCAATCAGGCGAGTGGTGAGAAGATTGCCTGATCGAGAGTTGATCGGGCGAAGGTCAATCAGTATTCCCAGAACATCCGCTGCAGCTCTTTGCTGTCGTTGGTTTTAGTCAGTGCGACCATCGCCAGGATGCGGGCTTTTTGTGGGTTCAGGTCATGAGCGACGACCCAGTCGTACTTGTCGTCCGGTTGTTCGGCATTGCGCAGAACGAAGCCGCCAGCGTTGACGTGTGACGAGCGGATGATTTGCACGCCATCTTTACGCAGGGCTTGCAATGAAGGCACTACGCGCGAGGACACCGAACCGTTACCAGTGCCTGCATGGATGATGGCTTTGGCGCCGGATTGGGCGAGTGCCTTGTAGGCGGTATCGCTCACGTTGCCGTAGGAATAGGCGATTTCTACGTCAGGCAGGCTCTTGATGTTTTTAATGTCGAACTCAGAGTCCATGGTGTGACGCTTGGCTGGCAAGCGGAACCAGTAAGACTTGCCTTCAACTACCATGCCCATTGGGCCCCAGGCACTTTTAAAGGCTTCAGTCTTGATGTTGATCGTTTTGCTCACATCACGACCGGACTGGATTTCATCGTTCATGGTCACCAGAACGCCTTTGCCGCGAGCTTCTTTGCTGCTGGCCACTGCTACGGCGTTGTACAGGTTGAGCATGCCATCAGCGGACATTGCGGTACCTGGACGCATGGAGCCGACGACGATAATCGGCTTGTCGGTCTTCTCTACCAGGTTGAGGAAGTAAGCGGTTTCTTCCAGGGTGTCGGTGCCGTGGGTGATGACGATGCCGTCGACATCTTTGCTGTCAGCCAGCTCGGCCACGCGACGACCCAATTGCAGCAAGTTGTCGTTAGTGATGCTTTCCGAGGCGATCTGCATGACTTGTTCGCCACGCACATTGGCCAGTTTGCTCAATTCAGGAATGCCGGCAATCAGTTGCTCGACGCCTACTTTGGCCGCTTGATAAGTGGCGCTGTTGGCTGCGCTGGCGCCGGCCCCGGCAATAGTGCCGCCGGTGGCGAGGACCACGACGTTGGCAAGTTTGGTCTGGGTTTCGACTTCTTTTGCCTGAAGGGCAGTCGGCAGGAGCAGGAGGAGGGCCAAAGCGCCCGGAACGAAGGTGTTGAAAGCAGATTTCATTATTTTTCTCTCTAGTAGTGAGACGGTGCTGATGCAGGTTCATCTAGATGCGCCCCGAGCCGATCTGGATGCCGGGGTGCGGTATAGGGAGCAGGATCTGTACCAGCCATACTTTGCGTTAGAGAAATGTTTAACTTGATGATTTACATCAGTATTTTGTCATTATAAAAATAACCGCGTGAGTCGGGTATCCGGGTTTCCGAACAATGTGAGCTTTCATGTTCGGCTCTCCGAAAAGGACTACTGTTTCTGTCGAACGAATCGGGTTGCAGGTTCTGGAATTGCTGCTAAAGAAACCTGCGTGCTGGCCGATGGGTGTTCAAGGAAACTAAAATTTCAGGAGTTCTCATGTCACTGACGATCGGTTTTTCAAATCCCACTGCTGTCACCATCGGCGGCAAAACCGCAGCGACGATCAACGCATTGAGTGAGGCGGAAGCGCAGGCTTCCGCTGAGGCGCTGGGCACTGAGAAAGAGGAGAGCAATCAGGTCCGAACCGGTGGTCCCGCGCAAGAAGACAGCAAAGCTGAAGGCGGCGATAACCTGAGCATCACAGTCAAAATGCTGCTGAAGCGGATGCAGGAATTGCAGCAGCAACTCCAGGAGCAGCAACAGCAACTGGCAGCAGCACAAGCGCAGAGCTATCCGACTCCCGAGGTCAAATCGCAGGCCGTCATGTCCATTCAGGGGCAGATTGCTCAAACCAGCGGCGCGTTGATGGAAGTCGCGGGTGCACTGGTCAAGGAAATGTCCAAGAACGCCGGTAGTGGTGCTTTGGTCAACACCACGGCCTAAGCCCCGAAGGGGCGTGTCGAATGATTCGTCCTACAATAAATGGCGATTTCTGATTGTTGACAAATCGCGGCGAGGTTCGCATAGTTCGGTCTACGCAAACGTTTGCGCGGCTTTCCCGGAGTACAGCTCCATCGGTGGAAGCGCTGTAGCCTACGCCAGCGCAAGCGTTGCTCACAATAATCATAAGATCGGAGTGAACCCATGAAGCTGCCATTCGCTGGACGTCTTCTTGCTGTCGCTATGCTGGCTGCCACAGCCGCTGCATTACCCGTCTCTTCGGCGTTCGCCGAATCCCCGGAAAAACCCAAAGTCGCACTGGTCATGAAATCCCTCGCCAACGAATTCTTCCTGACCATGGAAGATGGCGCCAAGGCCTACCAGAAAGAACACTCCGCCGATTTCGACCTGATCTCCAACGGCATCAAGGACGAAACCGATACTGCAGGCCAGACGCGCATCGTCGAGCAAATGATTCTGGCGAAGGTCAATGCCCTGGTCATCGCGCCTTCTGACTCCAAGGCCATGGTGCCGGTGATCAAGAAAGCCGTTGATGCCGGTATTACCGTGATCAACATCGACAACCAGCTCGATCCGCAAATCGTCAAAAGCAAGAACATCAGCGTTCCATTCGTAGGCCCGGACAACCGCAAGGGTGCGCGTCTGGTTGGCGAGTACCTGGCCAAACAGCTTAAGGCCGGTGACGAAGTCGGCATCATTGAAGGCGTGTCCACCACGACCAACGCTCAGCAGCGTACCGCTGGCTTCAAGGATGCGATGGAGGCTGCGCAGATCAAGGTGGTTTCCCTGCAGTCCGGTGACTGGGAGATCGATAAAGGCAACAAGGTTGCCGCCTCGATTCTCAGTGAATACCCGGATGTCAAAGCGTTGCTGGCTGGTAACGACAGTATGGCCGTCGGTGCCGTTTCCGCCGTGCGTGCTGCGGGCAAGGCAGGCAAAGTGCAGGTTGTCGGCTACGACAACATCAATGCTATCAAGCCAATGTTGAAGGACGGTCGCGTACTGGCGACTGCCGATCAATATGCCGCGAAACAAGCTGTGTTCGGTATCGAGACCGCGCTGAAAATCATCAAGGGCGAGAAGGTCGACAGCGGTATCAATGGCGTGATTGAAACACCGGTCGAACTGGTCACCAAGTAAGTCCTCTGGCGATACAACGGCGCTCGTCCGCCCGGGCGAGCGCATGGAGATTTTTATGTCAGTTTCCGCTCCGAACGCTGTCCTCTCGGTCAGCGGTATCGGTAAGACCTATGCGCAACCGGTGCTCACGGGCATTGATTTGACGCTGATGCGCGGTGAAGTACTGGCGCTGACCGGCGAGAATGGCGCCGGTAAAAGCACCCTGTCGAAGATCATTGGTGGTCTGGTTACCCCGACCACTGGCCAGATGCAATTCCAGGGCAAGGACTACCGCCCGGGCAGCCGTACTCAGGCTGAAGATCTCGGCGTGCGCATGGTCATGCAAGAACTCAATCTGTTGCCGACATTGTCGGTGGCGGAGAACCTGTTTCTCGACAATCTGCCAAGCAACGGTGGCTGGATCAGCCGCAAGCAATTGCGTAAGGCAGCCATCGAAGCCATGGCGCAGGTAGGGCT
The DNA here is from genome assembly GCF_044760045.1 of Pseudomonas sp. NPDC098747. Taxonomy (NCBI): domain Bacteria; kingdom Pseudomonadati; phylum Pseudomonadota; class Gammaproteobacteria; order Pseudomonadales; family Pseudomonadaceae; genus Pseudomonas; species Pseudomonas sp. NPDC098747. The sequence continues at coordinate 19,659 of NZ_JBIWAL010000057.1, forward strand.
CGACGCGATCGATCCGGACACGCTGGTCGGCGAATTGGGCATCGGGCATCAGCAGATGGTCGAAATTGCCCGTAACCTGATCGGCGATTGCCATGTGCTGATTCTCGACGAACCGACCGCGATGCTCACGGCGCGTGAGGTCGAAATGCTCTTCGAGCAGATCACTCGCTTACAGGCGCGCGGCGTCTCGATCATCTATATATCCCACCGTCTTGAAGAGTTGGCCCGAGTGGCGCAACGCATTGCCGTGCTGCGTGACGGCAATCTGGTTTGCGTCGAGCCGATGGCCAATTACAACAGCGAGCAACTGGTCACGCTGATGGTCGGTCGCGAACTGGGCGAGCACATCGATATGGGGCCGCGCAACATCGGCGCCCCGGCGTTGACGGTCACAGGCCTGACCCGTTCCGACAAGGTGCGCGACGTCTCGTTCGAAGTGCGTGCCGGGGAGATCTACGGGATTTCCGGTCTGATCGGAGCAGGGCGCACCGAACTGCTGCGGCTGATTTTTGGTGCCGATGTCGCGGACAGCGGCACGATTGCGCTGGGCTCGCCAGCGCAAGTGGTGAGCATACGTTCGCCGGTCGATGCGGTGCGCAATGGCATTGCGCTGATCACCGAGGATCGCAAAGGCGAAGGCTTGCTGCTGAGCCAATCGATCAGCGCCAACATTGCCTTGGGCAACATGCCGGAAATTTCCAGTGGTGGTTTCGTCAACAACGGCGACGAAATCTCCCTGGCGCAACGGCAGATCGACGCGATGCGCATCCGCAGCTCAAGCCCCACGCAACTGGTGTCGGAACTGTCCGGTGGTAACCAGCAAAAGGTCGTGATCGGTCGATGGCTGGAGCGTGATTGCTCGGTGCTGCTGTTCGATGAACCGACCCGTGGCATCGACGTCGGTGCCAAGTTCGACATCTATGCCTTGCTCGGTGAACTGACTCGCCAGGGCAAAGCGCTGGTGGTGGTGTCCAGTGACCTGCGTGAATTGATGCTGATCTGCGACCGGATCGGTGTGTTGTCGGCGGGGCGTCTGATCGACACCTTCGAGCGCGACAGCTGGACCCAGGATGATTTGCTTGCCGCCGCGTTTGCCGGCTACCAAAAACGTGATGCGTTGCTCAACGAAGCGGCGCCTAGGGATCTCCCATGAAAACTGCATCTCCTGCCAGCAAACGTAGTGGCAACTTCTATGGACTGGGCACCTATCTGGGGCTAGCCGGTGCACTGCTGGCAATGATTGCGCTGTTCTCGGTCTTGAGTAGCCACTTTCTGTCCTATAACACCTTCAGTACGCTGGCCAACCAGATTCCCGATCTGATGGTGCTGGCCGTCGGTATGACCTTTGTGTTGATCATTGGCGGCATCGATCTCTCGGTGGGCTCGGTGCTTGCACTCGCGGCATCGACCGTCAGCGTGGCCATGCTCGGTTGGGGGTGGAACGTATTGCCGGCGGCGTTGCTCGGTATGGCGGTCGCGGCACTGGCCGGCACCGTCACCGGTTCGATTACCGTGGCCTGGCGGATTCCCTCGTTCATCGTTTCTCTCGGTGTGCTGGAAATGGCCCGGGGTCTGGCTTACCAGATGACCGGCTCGCGCACGGCTTACATCGGTGATTCGTTTGCCTGGCTGTCGAACCCGATCGCTTTCGGTATTTCACCATCGTTCATCATTGCCTTGCTGGTGATTTTTATTGCGCAGGCGGTTTTGACGCGCACCGTGTTCGGTCGTTACCTGATCGGTATCGGTACCAATGAAGAAGCGGTGCGGCTGGCGGGGATCAATCCAAAACCCTACAAGATTCTGGTTTTCAGTCTGATGGGGCTGCTGGCCGGTATCGCCGCGCTGTTCCAGATTTCTCGTCTGGAAGCGGCGGACCCGAATGCCGGCTCCGGCCTGGAGCTGCAAGTCATTGCCGCTGTGGTGATCGGCGGCACCAGCCTGATGGGCGGGCGCGGATCGGTCATCAGTACTTTCTTCGGTGTGCTGATCATTTCCGTACTGGCGGCCGGTCTGGCGCAGATCGGTGCAAGCGAACCGACCAAGCGCATCATCACCGGTGCGGTGATTGTCATCGCGGTCGTGCTCGATACCTATCGCAGCCAACGCGCCAGTCGGCGGGCTTGAAACATGGCGACAATCAAGGATGTGGCGGCGCTCGCGGGAATTTCCTACACGACCGTGTCTCACGTGGTGAACAACACCCGACCGGTCAGTAAGGAAGTCCGGCTGAAAGTCGAAGCGGCCATCAAGAGCCTCGACTACGTGCCGAGCGCGGTGGCGCGCTCGCTGAAAGCCAAAACCACCGCAACAATTGGCTTGCTGGTGCCTAACAGTCTCAACCCGTACTTCGCCGAGCTGGCGCGGGGCATCGAGGATTACTGCGAGCGTAATGGCTACTGCGTGATTCTCTGCAACTCCGATGACAACCCGGAGAAGCAGCGCAGCTACTTGCGCGTCCTGCTGGAAAAACGCGTCGACGGCTTGATCGTCGCTTCAGCCGGCGGTGACAGTGGTCTGGCGCAGGGGCTGGCCGGCGTGAAGACGCCGATGGTGATTGTCGACCGTGGGCTGGATGGCGTAGATGCCGATCTGGTGCGCATCGACCATGAGTACGGCGCTTACCTCGCCACCCGTCATCTGCTCGAGCTTGGTCACCGCGATATCGCGACCATCGGCGGGCCGGCGAGCACCAGCGTGGCGCAAATGCGTCAGGCCGGTTTTTGCCGTGCGCTGAAAGAGGCGGGCATTGAAGTGTCGCCAGCGCGCATGCTGGAGAGCGATTTCACCAGCACCGGCGGCTACAACGCGGCGACTACGTTGCTTGCGAGCGACCCGCCGAGCGCGATTTTTGCCGGTAACGACATGATTGGTATCGGGGTGCTGCGAGCGGCGGCTGAGCGCAAGGTGCGAGTGCCGAGCGAGCTGTCGGTGATCGGCTTTGACGATATCCAGATGAGCCGTTACGTGTACCCGGCACTGACCACCGTCGGCCAGTCGATCCTGCAACTGGGCGAGATGGCGGCTGAAGTACTGCTGCGAAGGATTGCGACCCCAAGCCTGGTCACTGATCAACGGATTGTGACCCCGAGTATTGTCTTGCGCGAATCGACTGCGCCGCTGTCCGGCGTGTTCACCGAGTACCGCTGAAATCGAATTGACGAGTAGTGATGTATGCCAGCAAATGTAGTGGTAATAGGCAGCCTGAACATGGATCTGGTAACCCGGGCGCCACGGCTGCCCCGGGGTGGTGAAACGCTGATCGGTCATTCCTTTGCCACCGTCTCTGGTGGCAAGGGCGCCAATCAGGCGGTGGCTGCTGCGCGATTGGGCGCACAAGTAGCGATGATCGGTTGCGTTGGCAACGATGACTATGGTGTGCAGTTGCGCGACGCGTTGCTGGCCGAGCAGATCGACTGTCAGGCGGTCAGCGTCGTCGAGGGCTCCAGCGGCGTAGCGCTGATTGTGGTCGACGACAACAGTCAGAATGCGATCGTGATTGTCGCCGGTGCCAATGGCGCCATGACACCGGCGGTGATCGACCGCTTCGATGCCGTGTTGCAGGCGGCAGACGTTATCATCTGCCAGCTCGAGATTCCGGATGCAACCGTGGGCCATGCGCTCAAGCGCGCACGTGTGCTGGGCAAGACCGTTATCCTCAATCCGGCACCCGCCAGCCGTCCGCTGCCGGCAGACTGGTTTGCGGCCATCGATTACCTGATTCCCAACGAAAGCGAAGCTGCTGCGTTGAGCGGGTTGCCGGTCGATTCGCTGGAAACTGCAGAAAGCGCGGCAAGTCACCTGATCGCGATGGGTGCAGGAAAGGTCATCATCACCCTTGGTGCTGAGGGCTCGTTGTTCGCCAACGGCAAAGGTTTCGAGCATTTTCCGGCGCCAAAAGTGAAGGCGGTCGATACCACGGCAGCGGGGGACACCTTCGTCGGTGGTTTTGCCGCTGCACTGGCCGCCGGCAAATCCGAGGCCGAAGCGATCCGCTACGGGCAGATTGCCGCCGCATTGTCGGTGACTCGCGCCGGCGCGCAGCCTTCCATCCCAACCATGTCCGACGTACAGGCCTTTAAACCCGCATGAAAAAGACTCCTTTGCTCAACGTCGCGCTGTCTCGACTGATCGCATCTCTGGGCCATGGCGACATGGTGGTGATTGGTGATGCCGGCTTGCCGGTGCCGCCAGGTGTCGAGCTGATCGACCTTGCGCTGACTCATGGTGTCCCGGATTTCGTCAGCACCCTGAAAGTCGTGCTCAGCGAGATGCAGGTGGAAAGCCATGCGTTGGCCAAGGAAATCTTCGACAAGCAACCGACTGCGCTGACCACACTCGACGAGTTGAATGAAGAAGGTGCACTGGGTCGTCGCGATCTGCTCAGTCATGAGCAATTCAAGGTTCTTAGCCGACAGGCACGGGCGATTGTTCGTACAGGCGAATGTCAGCCGTACTGCAACATCGTTCTGGTGGCTGGTGTAACGTTCTAACTTTCGATTTCACATGCACAAGGAATGCGCCATGCAACGCTATGCTCAAAAACTGCACCAAATGCTTCGGAGTCTGCTGCTCTTGTCCCTGATATCTGCAACCGGCGCTCACGCGGCGGAAAAAATCGACCTGATCATCGACACCGATCCGGGGGCCGACGACGTGGTCGCGTTGCTGTTCGCTCTGGCCTCGCCAGACGAGTTGAACATTCGTGCGCTGACCACCGTGGCCGGCAACGTGCGCCTCGACAAAACTTCACGTAATGCGCGTCTGGCTCGCGAGTGGGCAGGGCGCGAGGATGTACCGGTTTATGCCGGCGCGCCGAAGCCGCTGATGCGTACGCCGATCTACGCCGAGAACATCCATGGCAAGGAAGGCCTGTCGGGTGTCACTGTGCATGAACCGAAAAAAGGTCTGGCTGAAGGCAGTGCGGTCAATTATCTGATCGATACCCTGAAAAAAGCCAAGCCACACAGCATCACCATTGCCATGCTTGGCCCACAGACCAACCTCGCACTGGCTTTGATCCAGGAGCCCGAAATTGTGCAGGGGATCAAGGAGGTGGTGATCATGGGTGGTGCCCATTTCAACGGCGGCAACATCACCCCGGTGGCTGAGTTCAACCTGTTTGCCGATCCGCAAGCGGCTGAAGTGGTGCTCAAGAGCGGCGTGAAGCTGACCTATCTGCCTCTGGACGTGACCCACAAGATTCTAACCAGCGACGCGCGCCTGAAGCAGATTGCAGCGCTCAACAACAACGCGAGCAAAATCGTCGGCGACATCCTCAACGAATACATCAAAGGGGATATGGAGCATTACGGCATTCCGGGTGGCCCGGTGCATGATGCGACTGTCGTGGCTTATCTGCTCAAACCAGAGCTGTTCACCGGTCGTTCGGTGAATGTCGTGGTTGATAGCCGCGAGGGGCCGACTTTCGGTCAGACCGTCGTCGATTGGTATGACGGTCTCAAGGCGCCGAAGAATGCATTCTGGGTGGAAAATGGCGATGCCCAAGGCTTCTTCGATCTGCTGACCGAACGCCTGAAACGCCTGAAGTAAAGGCCCACCCGCAGGTGCCAGCCTGCGGGTTTATTCTCCCAGCGCGTGCTCGGTCTGTTCGATCGGGTACCGTTCGAAAATCTGCTTGATGAATTGCTGGGCCGCTTCGGTGCCCAACTCTTTGACCAATAGATCGATACCAATAAGCGCCAACTCTTCAGTGGACCCCGGGCTGTAGGAACTGTGTCCGTCTGCCCATTTGGCTTTGATATCGGCGTCGATGCTTACACTGGTCATGATGAGGCTCGAAAAGTCGGGAGGTCTGTGTGCCGAGTTAATCATTTTGTCGGGCATTTGGCACTGCGACTTAGGCATGAGCGGAGTGCTATGCGACACTTGGTCTTTTCCGGCGAATCCAAGGACCGTGCTGTGCAGATTGATTTGAATACCCCTGATGGCCTTACGCTTGATGCTGTGCGCCGATTGTTGGCGTCGGCCAGCGATGATGAGCATACGCAGTTGCGCGTGACCAAGGGCGGTATGGCTTACATCTCTTCTGGTGTGACGGGCGGGCAGGACATCGATGGCCTTCTGTTTCGTCTGGAAACCTGGGCAAAGGGCTCGGGTTATGTCGGCAATGTCGCGGCCAGTGACGAGGTTTGGGTGATGCAGATTTTCAATGCGCTCAAAGAAAACTGGCCGAATCCGCCGTTTGACTACATCGACGTTTACTGAGCTCGTTAATATTCAGTCACGATTGATTGGTGAGTGGCGAACGCCGCTCAGGCAAACTCGGCGTTTTTCCGATTGTGGGGCAGGGTGATGGCATTTGTCATGAAACCAAACGCCAGATCGGCGGTCGCACGATCTCAGCTAACTATTTGAAAACAAGGAGGCTTCATGCCTTTGAAGTTCGCGTCACTGGGTGCACTAATGACCGTTGCCATGCTGGCCGGTTGCAGCACTACCTCCAGCGAGTCGGCAAAGGATCCTGTGGCGACCGAAGCCGGTCATAGCCGCTGTGAAGCAACGGCGGCGGAATTTGCCATTGGCAAGAAAGCTTCGCCCGCCCTGTTGGAGCAAGCCCGCGCCAAAGCCGGCGCGCAAAACGCCCGCTTCCTCAAGCCAGATGACATGATCACCCTGGAATACCGTTCTGATCGCTTGAACCTGAATACCGACAACAGTCTGGTGGTTACTCGCGTCAACTGCGGCTGATAACCGGCAGCTTTTGTTGCAGGCATAAAAAACCCCGTCACATGGACGGGGTTTTTTTAGTGCGCGTAGAAATTACTCTGCGCGAACTTGTGCTGCTTGCATACCCTTTTGGCCTTTCTCAGCCACGAAGGAAACGGTCTGGCCTTCTTTCAGGCTTTTGAAACCGTCGCTTTCGATAGCTTTGAAGTGTACGAACAGGTCGTCACCGCCACCTTGAGGAGTGATGAAGCCGAAGCCTTTTTCATCGTTGAACCACTTAACGGTGCCGGTTTGGCGATTAGACATGGTGTATCTCCAAGAAACATATATTTTTTCAGTACTGTGCTGCTCAGGCCAACTGGGCACACCGGGATATCATAGTCGAAATGTTCGCTTTGTAACCCCCCGGACGTGCTGTTTGCCAATCAGTCGCGTTTTCTTGACTGCCTGTTTTCGCTTGAAGGCCCGGTTTAAAAGGCTTTCAGCGGAAAGTAAAGACTGCAAAAAAACCTGTAAAACCTGCATAAATTGACCAGAAAAGCTCAACTCAGGTGCTTTTTCTCAGTTTTCAGTCCGGTCAAAATTAATTTTTTGTCACTTTTTAGCCGGGGCGTTGGCCTTGCATTTAGCAATCTGGCCGAGTGCTTTCTGCTGCAATTCAGGCGTTGCCTTGTTGTCCATCAAAGCCTGAATGTCGCTGGCCGGATAAGACTTGATGGCATCAGCACCGCATGCGCAGTGAGACTTTGCCGCTGCAGCGCCGATCTGAGGCGTCGCGGCCTGCGAACACTGCGCCATGTATTTCTCACGTTCGCCCTTCGGCCAGTCTGCGTGAGCGCTCAATGGCAGCAGCAGAACAATAGGGGCGACTACTGCAAAAAGGGTATTCAGACGCATGCGAGGATGCTCCTTGTGGGTCGATGTCTTTTTATCTGATGGCTGAATGGCCAATCAAGTTCAGCACTCTGGCATAAAACGGATGATTTGCCTCTGGGCAAAACCAGAGTACATCGGCGACCGTTCATCTGTGCTAGCATGCCCGACTCGGGCGTTTGCAGGCTCCGGATGACCTCGATTCCGGCAGCGGTAGCGTTCGAAAATCCCGATTTGAATCCCAGTCACTCTGGTTCGGTTTTCCGGTTGGCCGCAAGGCTCCTGCCGCTGTAAGGCAGGCGTTCGTCATTGAATGGCCTGGATCGGATCTTGTACTGGCTCATCCCAACCCACGTGACCTTTTTTAGGGGTCACCACTAGGAGAGGAGGCGCCATGCCAACTATTACTCTTCCCGACGGCAGTCAACGTTCATTCGATCACCCGGTTTCCGTAGCCGAGGTCGCAGCATCCATTGGTGCTGGTCTGGCCAAGGCCACTGTGGCCGGCAAGGTCAATGGCCAACTGGTCGACGCCAGCGACATCATCGACAGCGATTCGACGCTGCAAATCATTACGCCTAAGGATGAAGAGGGGCTGGAGATCATTCGCCACTCTTGCGCCCACTTGGTTGGCCATGCGGTCAAGCAGCTGTACCCGACGGCTAAAATGGTCATCGGCCCGGTCATTGACGAAGGCTTCTATTACGACATCGCCTTCGAACGTCCTTTTACGCCGGACGACATGGCTGCCATCGAGCTGCGCATGCAGCAGTTGATCGAAAAAGATTACGACGTCATCAAGAAAGTCACTCCGCGCGCCGAAGTGATCGAGGTGTTCAAGGCCCGCGGCGAAGACTACAAGCTGCGTCTGGTCGAAGACATGCCGAACGAGCAGGCCATGGGCTTGTATTATCACGAAGAATACGTCGATATGTGTCGCGGCCCGCATGTGCCGAACACTCGTTTTCTGAAATCCTTCAAACTGACAAAGCTGTCCGGCGCTTACTGGCGCGGCGATGCGAAAAACGAGCAATTGCAGCGCGTTTACGGCACAGCATGGGCTGACAAGAAACAGTTGGCAGCCTACATCCAGCGTATCGAAGAGGCCGAAAAGCGTGATCACCGCAAGATCGGCAAGCGCCTGGGCCTGTTCCACACTCAGGAAGAATCCCCGGGTATGGTTTTCTGGCATCCGAACGGCTGGACTCTGTACCAGGTGCTCGAGCAGTACATGCGCAAGGTGCAGCGTGACAACGGCTACCTTGAGATCAAGACGCCGCAAGTCGTTGACCGCAGCCTGTGGGAGAAATCCGGGCACTGGGCCAACTACGCCGACAATATGTTTACCACTCAGTCGGAAAACCGCGACTACGCCATCAAACCGATGAATTGCCCGTGCCACGTGCAGGTGTTCAATCAAGGCCTGAAAAGCTACCGCGAGCTGCCGATGCGTCTGGCCGAATTCGGTGCCTGCCACCGTAACGAGCCATCGGGTGCGCTGCACGGCATCATGCGCGTACGTGCGTTCACTCAGGACGATGCTCACATCTTCTGCACCGAAGAGCAGATGCAGGCCGAGTCCGCTGCGTTTATCAAGCTGACCATGGACGTTTATCGCGACTTCGGCTTCACCGACGTCGAAATGAAGCTGTCCACTCGTCCGGAAAAACGCGTCGGCTCCGACGAGTTGTGGGATCGCGCAGAAGCCGCATTGGCCGCTGCCCTCGACAGCGCGGGCCTTGCGTACGATCTGCAGCCGGGTGAGGGGGCGTTCTACGGGCCGAAGATTGAGTTCTCGCTCAAAGATTGCCTTGGCCGCGTCTGGCAGTGTGGTACTCTGCAGCTCGATTTTAACCTGCCGATCCGTCTGGGAGCCGAATACGTCTCCGAAGACAACAGTCGCAAGCACCCGGTAATGTTGCACCGGGCGATCCTTGGATCCTTCGAACGATTCGTCGGAATCCTGATCGAGCACTACGAGGGTGCATTCCCTGCGTGGCTTGCTCCGACCCAGGCAGTGATCATGAACATCACTGACAAACAGGCCGATTTTGCCGCCGAGGTTGAAAAAACTCTCAACGAAAGCGGATTTCGTGCCAAGTCTGACTTGAGAAATGAAAAGATCGGCTTTAAAATCCGCGAGCATACTTTGCTCAAGGTTCCCTATCTCTTGGTTATCGGGGATCGGGAAGTCGAGATGCAGACTGTCGCTGTGCGTACTCGTGAAGGTGCTGACCTGGGCTCGATGCCCCTCGCCCAGTTCGCTGAGTTTCTCGCGCAAGCGGTTTCCCGGCGTGGTCGCCCAGATTCGGAGTAATTACTATTAAGCGTGAAATGAGACAAGATAAACGAGCTGCACCGAAAGCCCCGATCAACGAGAATATCTCGGCACGCGAGGTTCGGTTAATTGGGGCTGAAGGTGAACAGCTTGGGATTGTGTCAATTGAAGACGCGCTTCTTAAGGCTGAAGAGGCCAAACTGGATTTGGTGGAAATTTCCGCCGATGCAGTACCCCCTGTTTGCAAACTGATGGACTACGGCAAATCGATCTTCGAGAAGAAGAAGCAGGTTGCCGCAGCCAAGAAGAACCAGAAACAGATTCAGGTTAAAGAAATCAAGTTTCGTCCAGGGACGGAGGAAGGGGATTACCAGGTAAAACTGCGCAACCTGGTACGTTTCCTGAGTGATGGGGACAGGGCCACGGTATCCTTGCGATTCCGCGGCCGTGAGATGGCCCACCAGGAGCTGGGGATGGAACTCCTTAAGCGAGTTGAAGGTGACTTGCTCGAGTACGGTTCGGTCGAACAGCATCCTAAGATGGAAGGACGCCAACTGATCATGGTCATCGCCCCGAAAAAGAAGAAGTAATCAATAGGGCACGGCAGGCCTTCTGATTATGTTTATCAACTGAATGCGGAGTACCGAACATGCCAAAGATGAAAACTAAAAGTGGTGCTG
>NZ_JBIWAL010000057.1:30189-34338 GCF_044760045.1 Pseudomonas sp. NPDC098747
AATCATACTGATAAAAAATATAAAAACAATCAGAATAACACAAAATCCCAAAAATAAAAACTAAAAATGTAGCTGCTAAGCTGTTTCTTAAAACTGATAACGGTATCAAGCACAAGCACGCTTTCAAGAGCCACATCCTGACTAAAATGTCGACCAAGCGTAAGCGTCAACTGCGCGGTAGCAGCTTGCTGCATAAGTCTGACGTCGCAAAAGTCGAGCGCATGCTGCGCCTTCGTTAATTTTAGTCAAGAATAGAGGAAGTAACTCATGGCTCGTGTAAAGCGTGGCGTCATGGCGCGTAAGCGCCACAAGAAAATTCTGAAACTTGCTAAAGGCTACTACGGTGCACGTTCGCGCGTATTCCGTGTTGCCAAGCAAGCGGTTATCAAGGCTGGCCAATACGCCTACCGTGACCGTCGTCAGAAAAAACGTCAGTTCCGCGCTCTGTGGATCGCTCGTATCAACGATGGTGCTCGTGTTAACGGTCTGTCCTACAGCCGTTTCATCGCCGGCCTGAAAAAAGCGTCCATCGAGATCGACCGTAAGGTTCTGGCTGATCTGGCAGTGAACGAAAAAGCGGTGTTTGCTGCGATTGTCGAGAAAGCTAAAGCCACCTTGGCTTAAGTACCCCCGACAATCACCCGGCCTCACTTCCGTGGGGGCGGGTGGTAAACGTCTTAAATAGGGGAAGAGCCTTCAAGCTCTTCCCCTATTTTGTATCTGGAGTCTGTACATGGAAAACCTGGATGCGCTGGTCTCTCAAGCACTAGAGGCTGTGCAAAGCGCTGAAGTTATCAATGCACTGGAGCAAATCCGGGTTCAAGACATTGGCAAAAAGGGTGAATTGACTCAGGTGATGAAGACCCTGGGGAATTTGCCAGCAGAAGAGCGTCCGCAAGTCGGCGCCCTGATCAACGTTGCCAAGGAACGTGTTACAGGCGTTCTCAATGCGCGCATGGCCCTGTTTGAAGAAGCCGAACTGGCTGCCAAACTGTCTGCCGAATCCATTGACGTGACGCTGCCGGGCCGTGGCCAGACCTCTGGTGGTCTGCATCCGGTCACCCGGACTCTGGAACGTGTGGAGCAGTTCTTCACTCGCATTGGCTACGGCATTGCCGAAGGCCCTGAGGTCGAAGACGACTACCACAACTTTGAAGCGCTCAACATCCCAGGCCATCACCCGGCCCGGTCGATGCATGACACCTTCTATTTCAACGCCAACATGTTGCTGCGCACCCACACCTCGCCGGTACAGGTCCGCACCATGGAGTCGAAACAGCCGCCGATCCGCATTGTCTGCCCAGGCCGTGTGTACCGCAGCGACTCCGATATCACCCACTCGCCGATGTTCCACCAGGTCGAAGGCCTGCTGGTCGATCGCGATATCAATTTTGCCGATCTCAAAGGCACCATCGAAGAATTCCTGCGGGTGTTTTTCGAGAAAGAGCTGGCTGTACGTTTCCGCCCTTCGTACTTCCCGTTCACTGAGCCATCCGCCGAAGTCGACATGGAATGCGTGATGTGCAGCGGTAAAGGCTGCCGTGTCTGCAAGCAGACTGGCTGGCTGGAAGTGATGGGCTGCGGCATGGTTCATCCGAACGTGCTGCGCATGTCCGGCATCGACCCGGAAGAGTTCTCCGGCTTTGCCTTCGGCATGGGCGTCGAGCGTCTGGCCATGCTCCGTTACGGCGTGAACGACTTGCGTCTGTTCTTCGACAACGACTTGCGGTTCCTCTCGCTTTTTCGCTAGTCGTATCGAATTCTTAGGAGTGCAGGATGAAATTCAGGGTCCAATGGCTGCGTGGCTGGGTTAGCCCGCAGGTAGATCGCGACGAGCTGGTTGCTCGTCTGTCGATGGCCGGTCTTGAGGTCGATAGCGTTACGCCGGCCGCCGGCGTATTCAGTGGCGTGGTCGTGGGCGAGGTGCTGAGCACCGAGCAACACCCTGATGCCGACAAATTGCGCGTTTGCCAGGTCAGCAATGGCGCGGAAACCTTTCAGGTCGTTTGCGGTGCGCCGAACGTGCGTCCGGGCCTGAAGATTCCGTTCGCCATGATCGGTGCCGAGCTGCCAGGCGACTTCAAGATCAAGAAGGCCAAGCTGCGCGGCGTCGAGTCCAACGGCATGTTGTGCTCACAAGCCGAGCTGAAAGTCGGCGAAGGCAACGACGGCTTGATGGAGCTGCCGGCCGATGCGCCGGTGGGTGAAGATTTCCGTGTGTATCTGGATCTGGAAGATGCCAGCATCGAGGTCGATCTGACCCCGAACCGTGGCGACTGCCTGTCCCTGGCCGGTCTGGCCCGAGAAGTTGGCGCACTGTACGCCGCGCCGGTCACCCGTCCGGTGGTACTCGCCGTTCCTGCCGTGCACGACGAAGTGCGCTCGGTAGAAGTGCTGGCGCCTGCCGCATGCCCGCGTTATCTGGGGCGTGTGATCCGTAACGTCGATCTGTCCAAGCCAACACCGCTGTGGATGGTTGAACGTCTGCGTCGCGCTGACGTGCGCAGCATCGACGCCGCCGTCGACATCACCAACTACGTAATGCTTGAGCTGGGCCAGCCGTTGCACGCGTTCGATCTCGCCGAAATCAATGGCGGCATCCGCGTGCGTATGGCCGAAGAGGGCGAGAAGCTGGTGCTGCTCGATGGTCAGGAAGTCAGCCTGCGTAGCGATACGCTGGTGATCGCAGACCACACGCGTGCCCTGGCAATTGCCGGTGTGATGGGTGGCGAGCACAGCGGTGTCTCTTCGACCACTCGCGATGTATTCCTTGAATCCGCGTTCTTCGATCAGATCGCTGTCGCTGGCAAGGCTCGTTCATACGGCCTGCACACCGACGCGTCGCATCGCTACGAGCGCGGCGTGGACTGGCAGCTGGCGCGTGAAGCCATGGAGCGCGCCACTGGCCTGCTGCTGGAAATCACTGGCGGTGAAGCCGGTCCGATCATCGAGACCGTCAGCGAGCAGCATCTGCCGTCGATCGCGCCGATCACCCTGCGTGCACAGCGCATCACCCAGATGCTTGGCATGGAAATGGATTCGGCACAGGTCGAGCGTCTGCTCAGCGCCTTGGGTCTGAACATTTCTGCTGATGGAGCAGGGCAGTGGCGCGTAGAAGTGCCAAGCCATCGCTTCGACATCAGTCTGGAAGTCGATATGATTGAAGAACTGGCCCGTTTGTACGGTTACAACCGTTTGCCGGTTCGTTACCCGCAAGCGCGTCTGGCGCCGCAAGCCAAGGCTGAAGCGCGTAGCGATCTGCCAGAACTGCGCCGCCTGCTGGTAGCTCGTGGTTATCAGGAAGCGATTACTTACAGCTTCATCGATCCACGGCAGTTCGAACTGTTCAATCCGGGCGTCGAACCGCTGTTGCTCGCCAACCCGATCTCCAACGACATGGCTGCCATGCGTTCTTCGCTGTGGCCAGGCCTGGTCAAGGCGCTGCAGCACAACCTGAACCGCCAGCAAGATCGCGTCCGTCTGTTCGAAAGTGGCTTGCGCTTCGTTGGTCAGCTCGAAGGTCTGAAGCAAGAGCCGATGCTGTCCGGTGTTGTCTGCGGTAGCCGTCTGCCGGAAGGTTGGGCGCAAGGTCGCGACACCATCGATTTCTTCGACGTCAAGGCTGACGTGGAAGCAGTGCTGGGCTTCGCCGGTGCGCTGGATTCGTTCACTTTCGCCCCGGGCAAGCATCCGGCGCTGCACCCGGGTCAAACCGCGCGCATCGAGCGCGAAGGGCGTGAAGTCGGTTTCATTGGCGCCATCCACCCGGAATTGTCGAAAGCCTTGGGTCTGGATCGTCCGGTCTTCGTTTTCGAGCTGGTTCTGGCTGAAGTGGCACTCGGTAAAATGCCGAAATTCCACGAGTTGTCGCGCTTTCCTGAAGTGCGTCGTGATCTTGCATTGATCGCGCACAAAGACGTCGCAGCCTCGGCTGTATTGGACGTAATCCGTGAAAATGCAGGCGAATGGCTCACAGATCTCAGGCTGTTTGACGTATATCAGGGTAAAGGTATTGATCCTGATAGAAAAAGCCTTGCAGTTGGCTTGACCTGGCAGCATCCATCGCGCACTCTTAATGACGATGAGGTGAATTCGACGACGCAAAATATCCTCACCTCGCTCGAACAAAGTTTGAACGCCACGTTAAGG
>NZ_JBIWAL010000058.1:0-33920 GCF_044760045.1 Pseudomonas sp. NPDC098747
ATCAGAGCCTGATGGCAGCGATGCTGCATGACTTGATCGAAGACACCGGTATCGCCAAAGAAGCGCTGCAAGCGCAGTTCGGTGAAACCGTGGCTGAACTGGTCGATGGGGTCAGCAAACTGACTCAGATGAACTTCGAGACCAAGGCCGAAGCCCAGGCTGAAAACTTCCAGAAAATGGCCATGGCCATGGCACGCGACATTCGCGTGATCCTGGTCAAGCTCGCCGACCGCCTGCACAACATGCGCACGCTGGAAGTGCTGTCCGGAGAAAAACGCCGCCGGATCGCCAAGGAAACCCTCGAAATCTACGCGCCCATCGCCAACCGGCTGGGCATGCATGCCATTCGCATCGAATTCGAAGACCTCGGTTTCAAGGCCATGCACCCGATGCGTTCCGCGCGGATCTACCAGGCGGTCAAGCGCGCCCGGGGTAACCGCAAGGAAATCGTCAACAAGATCGAAGAATCCCTCGGCCATTGCCTCGCAATCGACGGCATCCAGGGCGAAGTCAGCGGTCGCCAGAAACACCTCTACGGCATCTACAAGAAAATGCGCGGCAAGCGTCGGGCCTTCAACGAGATCATGGATGTCTACGCATTCCGGATCATCGTCGACAAGGTCGACACCTGCTATCGCGTGCTAGGTGCTGTGCATAATTTGTACAAACCGTTGCCGGGACGCTTCAAGGATTACATCGCGATCCCCAAAGCCAACGGCTATCAGTCGCTGCACACCACGCTGTTCGGCATGCACGGCGTACCGATCGAAATCCAGATCCGCACCCGCGAAATGGAAGAGATGGCCAACAATGGCATCGCCGCCCATTGGCTGTACAAATCCAGCGGTGACGAGCAGCCGAAAGGCACTCACGCCCGCGCCCGCCAATGGGTCAAAGGCGTGCTGGAAATGCAGCAACGGGCCGGCAACTCGCTGGAATTCATCGAGAGCGTGAAGATCGACCTGTTCCCGGACGAGGTCTACGTGTTCACGCCCAAAGGCCGGATCATGGAGCTGCCAAAAGGCTCCACGGCAGTCGACTTTGCCTACGCGGTGCATACCGATGTCGGCAACAGCTGCATCGCCTGTCGGATCAACCGTCGTCTCGCACCGCTGTCCGAACCGCTGCAAAGCGGCTCCACGGTCGAGATCGTCAGTGCCCCGGGCGCGCGCCCGAACCCGGCGTGGCTCAACTTCGTGGTCACCGGCAAGGCCCGCACGCACATTCGCCATGCGCTGAAACTGCAACGCCGCTCCGAATCCATCAGCCTCGGTGAACGCCTGCTGAACAAGGTACTCAATGGTTTCGACAGCTCGCTGGAGAAGGTTCCGGCCGAGCGTGTCAAGGCGATGCTCACAGAATACCGCCTCGAACTGATCGAAGATTTGCTCGAAGATATCGGTCTGGGCAATCGAATGGCCTACGTGGTCGCCCGCCGCCTGCTGGGCGAAGGCGAACAACTGCCAAGCCCGGAAGGCCCGCTGGCGATTCGCGGCACCGAAGGTCTGGTGCTGAGCTATGCCAAATGCTGCACACCGATCCCGGGCGACCCGATTGTCGGGCACCTGTCGGCAGGCAAGGGCATGGTCGTGCACCTGGACAACTGCCGCAATATCAGCGAAATCAGGCACAACCCGGAAAAATGCATCCAGCTCTCGTGGGCCAAGGATGTCACCGGCGAATTCAACGTCGAACTGCGCGTCGAGCTGTAACACCAGCGCGGCCTGATCGCCCTGCTGGCCAGCAGCGTCAACGCAGCCGATGGCAATATCGAGAAAATCAGTATGGACGAACGCGATGGTCGTATCAGCGTTGTCCAGTTGGTGGTCAGCGTCCACGACCGTGTTCACTTGGCCCGTGTGATCAAGAAACTGCGCGCACTGACCGGGGTGATCCGCATCACTCGCATGCGCGCATAAGCCCACAATTACAAGGAGTCATACATGACCAAGACAGTTATCACCAGCGACAAGGCACCTGCCGCCATCGGTACTTACTCCCAGGCGATCAAGGCCGGCAACACCGTTTACATGTCGGGCCAGATTCCGCTGGACCCAAAAACCATGGAACTGGTTGAAGGCTTCGAAGCCCAGACCGTCCAGGTGTTCGAGAACCTCAAAGCCGTGGCCGAAGCTGCTGGTGGCTCGTTCAAGGACATCGTCAAACTGAACATTTTCCTCACCGACCTGAGCCACTTCGCCAAGGTCAACGAGATCATGGGCAAATACTTCGACCAGCCGTACCCGGCCCGCGCCGCCATTGGCGTTGCTGCCCTGCCAAAGGGTTCGCAGGTTGAAATGGATGCCATTCTGGTCATCGAGTGATGCGCACGGCGCGGCCTTCAAACGCCGCGCCGACTGCTCTGCAAGAAAGGTTTTGTAAGGATTCCACCATGCGTAAAGCGCTTGCTCTCTCGCTGTTCACCATTTTCCTCGGCGGCTGCGCCAGCGACCCTGCCGACCGTGACATTAGCGGCACCTGGATCAATCAGGTGGCGATTGATGCCGCGGCCAAGGGCGGCCCTCTGCGCGAAGCGCTTCAGGCCTACGGCCCGAATCTGGAATGGGACGTCAACACCAAGGCCGCTCAAGCCCGCTACACCAATGGCTTTGAGAACGCCGACGGACGTCTGCTCGGTGAACAGTCCGGCACCTGGAAAGTCGACTTCTATGGCAGCTCCGCCAGCGAGCTGAAACGCGACGGCAGTCACCTGCAACAGGTCAGGAGCGACAACGAACCGGAACAGCGTTTCGACCGCGCACAGATTCCAGTGCCCGAAGGCGCGCCGATTGGTGCGAGTTTCGAACGCGCACTGTATTCGGCTTACCTTGGCGGCAGCTGGAAGATTGTAAGCGGCGAAGGCGAAGGCAATGCTGTGCAATTCCAGGCCGACGGCCAAGTTTCCGGCCTGCCAGGCGCCGATCGCTATGGCCTTTGTCTGGCTGGCGACTGCGCTTCGATGAGCAGCGACAACGACAGCATGTGGCTGCAACTCAATGGAAAGGGTAACGACTGGATCTTCGTGCGCAAGGGCAAGGATCTGGAGATCTTCCGTGTGGTGAACACCGCGCTGGCCGATGAAATGCCGGCGCTCACACCCGGTGAGCGCAAGTGGTTGCTCGAAAAGCAGTAACCCGCCTCGGAAACCATAGAGAACCCATGAAGGAGTGAGCTTGCTCACTCCTACTGTTGCGTTGAGTATCTGGAAGTCAGCCCTTATCTTCGAGGATCGCCGCATACCCTTCGCGATAACTCGGATACTTAGGCGCCCAACCCAGCGCTTTCGCCCGCGCATTACTGCAACGCTTGCTGCCGGTGCGCCGCACGCTTTCATCTTCCGACCACTCAGTGACCCCCAGATACTCGCGTAACCAGCCCACCACTTCGGTCAGCGGCGCCGGCGCATCGTCGACACCGATGTAGATATCTTTCAACGCCTCTCCACGACGATCCGCCTCCAGAAGAAACGCCAGCAACCCCGACGCGTCATCGGCATGAATGCGATTGCCATACAGCGGCGGATCGACCGCCACGCGATAGCCGCGACGGACTTGGGTCAACAACCATTCCCGACCCGGGCCGTAAATACCGGTCAGACGCAGGATGCTCGCCGGGATACCACTGTTGAGCGCTACCTGCTCGGCTTCGAGCATCAACCGACCTGAGTAACCGGAAGCGACGGTCTCGCTCGTTTCATCAACCCACTCGCCGTCCAGTTGCCCATAAACACTGCTGCTGGACACGAAGATCAGTCGATCCGGCACTTGACCATAGTCGTCCAGCCAACTCAGTACATTCTGCAAACCCTGCACATAAGCCGCGCGATAACCGGCCTCATCGTGATCGGTGGCAGCGGCGCAATACACCAGGTAATCCACGGCACCGACCGGCCAGGTCGCCGGGCAGTCTTCATTGAACAGGTCACCGGCAACGCCAATGACCCCTTCAGGCAGGCGCGAGACATTTCGGCGCAGGCCATGCACTTCCCAGCCGGCAGCCAATAGCTGCGTGGCCAGACGACTACCGACATCACCACAACCGGCGATCAAAACAGAAGGCGCGGACATCAAAAAACTCCCATCAGAAAGGCACAGACTAGCCTCGGGACAGGACGAGCGGCTAGCAATGAAGGAAAAAAAGTTACTGTATTACTTTTGTTAACAAGAATTACTTGCAATAATGCCTGCCACTTTTGCTCTCGGCCTCACGAGGCCTGGAAGAGCATTACCGTTTTTCTATCTCAGGTCCGGCCAGCATGACACGTAATCAAATACCCGCTTCGCCAACCAAACGACCTCGCGCCTGGAGCGCGGTGGCGGCTCTGTTGCTCAGCGTGATGCTGACGCCAACCGCCGCTTTCGCCGACGCTCAGGCACCCACTGCTCCCGCCGCCACCGAACAGAGCGCTCCAGCGGCGGCTGCACCGGATGCAACGGCTCCGGTTCAAACCCTCGACGCCACACCTGCCGATGCGCCAGAAGTCCTTGAAGCCGACAACACCCTGGGCATGGCCCACGACCTGTCGCCATGGGGCATGTACCAGAACGCCGACATCATCGTGAAAATCGTGATGATCGGCCTGGCCATCGCTTCGATCATCACCTGGACCATCTGGATCGCCAAGGGCTTTGAGCTGATGGGCGCCAAGCGTCGTCTACGTGGCGAAATCGCCGCCCTGAAAAAAGCTTCCACCCTTAAAGAAGCCAGCAGCACTGCGGGCAAAGAAGGCACGCTCGCCAACCTGTTGGTGCACGACGCGCTCGAAGAGATGCGCCTGTCGGTTAACAGCCGTGAGAAGGAAGGCATCAAGGAACGCGTCAGCTTCCGTCTCGAGCGTCTGGTGGCTGCCTGCGGTCGCAACATGAGCAGCGGCACTGGCGTGCTGGCCACCATCGGTTCCACCGCACCGTTTGTCGGCCTGTTCGGTACCGTGTGGGGCATCATGAACTCCTTCATCGGCATCGCCAAAACCCAGACCACCAACCTTGCCGTCGTGGCGCCAGGTATCGCAGAAGCGCTGCTGGCCACCGCACTGGGTCTGGTTGCTGCGATTCCAGCGGTAGTGATCTACAACGTGTTCGCCCGCTCCATCGCCGGTTACAAGGCGCAGGTTTCCGATGCGTCGGCAGAAGTCCTGCTGCTGGTCAGCCGTGACCTCGATCACCAGCCTGAGCGCAGCTCGCAACCGCACATGGTGAAAGTGGGGTAATCGGCCATGGGCCTGCATTTGAAAGAAGGCGCAGACGACGATCTGGCCGAGAACCACGAAATCAACGTCACGCCGTTCATCGACGTGATGCTGGTTTTGTTGATCATCTTCATGGTGGCCGCTCCATTGGCCACCGTTGACATCAAAGTCGACCTGCCCGCCTCGACCGCCAAACCGGCGCCGCGGCCAGAGAAACCGGTGTTCCTCAGCGTCAAGGCTGATCAGCGCCTGTTCCTGGGCGAAGACGAAGTGAAGCCTGAAACACTGGGCGCCACCCTCGACGCCAGAACCAAGGGCAAGAAAGACACCACCATCTTCTTCCAGGCCGACAAAGGCGTGGATTACGGCGATCTGATGAGCGTGATGGACAACCTGCGTGCAGCGGGTTACCTGAAGGTCGGTCTGGTCGGGCTCGAGAGCGCAGTCAAAAAATGATCACGACGCGCCATAAGCTGACGCGTTACAGCGGTAGCCTGGCCGTGGTGCTGGGCGTTCACGCGCTGGCCATCGCGCTGGCGCTGAACTGGACCGCCCGCCCGCCCATCGAATTGCCGCCTCAGGCAATGATGGTCGAGCTGGCACCGGTTCCGGCCCCGCCACCGCCTGCTCCGCCGAAAGTCGTCACCCCACCGCAGCCACCGGCTCCGGCTGAAGAGCTGCCGATTCCGAAATTGGCCGAAGCGCCGAAAGCCGAGATCGCGGTGCAGAAACCAAAACCGAAGCCAAAGCCTAAACCGCCGAAGCCTGTCGAGAAAAAGCTGCCCGATCCACCGAAGGAAAAGCCTTCCGAGGAAAAACCGGCCGACACCCAACCGACCCAGGCGCCAACGGAGAAATCCGCTCAACCTGCACCAGGCCCGTCGCCGGCCCAGATGGCTGCCAAGGCCAGCTGGCAAGGCACCTTGCTCGCGCATTTGGCCAAGTACAAAAAGTACCCGCAAAGCGCACAGGCTCGCGGCAAGGAAGGCTTGAACCGTCTGCGTTTCGTGGTCGATGGCGAAGGCAACGTGCTGTCGTTCGAACTGGTGGGCCGCTCCGGCAACGCCGATCTGGACCGGGCCACCCTGGAAATGATCCGCCGCGCACAACCGCTGCCCAAGCCACCGGCCGACATGTTGACCAATGGCTCGATCGAAATTGTTGCGCCGTTTGTTTACTCGCTGGAACGCCGTCGCTGAGGCACAACACAAAACCCCTGTGGGAGCTGCGGTGCGACGATTCGACTTGCCAGCGATTGCAGTGTGTCAGTCAAGAATTTACCAACTGACCCACCGCTATCGCTGCCAAGCCAGCTCCCACAGGGTGGTGATGTACCAGCCGATAGATTCAACCCAAAAGGCACCGAAAGGTGCCTTTTGCATATCTATGGGCGGCAAACCCACATTGCCCGGTGTCGCACTCCTCCCTCAGTCTGATAACGTGCGTCTATCGATTGCAGCCGGTATGCTTGGCCCGCATCTTCATGGACGCTTGCTATGACCCTCACAGAATTACGCTACATCGTTACCCTCGCCCAAGAGCAGCATTTCGGCCACGCCGCCGAAAAATGCCACGTCAGCCAGCCGACCCTGTCGGTGGGTGTGAAGAAACTTGAAGACGAACTCGGTGTGCTGATTTTCGAGCGCAGCAAGAGTGCCGTGCGTGTGACGCCGGTCGGCGAAGGCATCGTCGCTCAAGCGCAAAAGGTGCTGGAACAGGCCCAAGGCATTCGCGAACTGGCCCAGGCCGGCAAGAACCAGCTGACCGCCCCGCTCAAAGTCGGCGCGATCTACACTGTCGGCCCATACCTGTTTCCGCACCTGATTCCACAACTGCACCGGGTCGCCCCGCAGATGCCGTTGTACATCGAAGAAAACTTTACTCACGTGCTGCGCGACAAACTGCGCAACGGTGAACTCGATGCGATCATCATCGCCCTGCCGTTCAACGAAGCCGACGTACTCACCCTGCAACTCTACGACGAGCCGTTCTACGTCTTGATGCCGGCCCAGCACCCGTGGACGCAAAAAGCGACCATCGACGCCGGCCTGCTCAACGACAAGAGCCTGTTGCTGCTCGGCGAAGGCCACTGCTTCCGCGATCAGGTGCTCGAAGCCTGCCCGACCCTGACCAAGGGCAGTGACGGCGCCAAGCACACCACGGTCGAATCCAGCTCGCTGGAAACCATTCGCCACATGGTCGCCTCCGGTCTGGGTATCTCGATCCTGCCGTTGTCGGCGGTGGACAGCCATCACTACGCCCCGGGCGTGATCGCAGTGCGGCCATTGTCGCCGCCGGTGCCATTCCGCACCGTGGCGATTGCCTGGCGCGCGAGCTTCCCGCGGCCCAAAGCCATCGAGATCCTCGCCGACTCCATTCGCCTGTGCTCGGTGGCCAAGCCAGCGGCACCGGTTACAGCCGGTTAAGCGAGCGTCATGACAGAGCTGTCGCAAGTGTCGGTGACGGCACTCAAGGGTGTCGGCGAAGCCATGGCCGAGAAATTGGCCAAGGTCGGTCTGGAGAATCTTCAGGACGTGCTGTTCCACCTGCCGCTGCGCTATCAGGATCGCACCCGCGTGGTGCCGATCGGCCATTTGCGACCGGGACAGGATGCCGTGGTCGAAGGCACCGTCAGCGGCGCCGACGTGGTCATGGGCCGTCGTCGCAGTTTGGTCGTGCGCCTGCAGGACGGCACCGGCGGCTTGAGTCTGCGCTTCTACCATTTCAGCAACGCGCAGAAAGAAGGCCTCAAGCGCGGCACGCGGATTCGCTGCTACGGCGAAGCGCGGCCAGGCGCGTCAGGACTGGAAATCTACCACCCGGAATACCGCGCCATCACGGGCGACGAGCCGCCGCCGGTGGATGAAACCCTGACCCCGGTCTACCCACTGACCGAAGGCCTGACCCAAGCGCGGCTGCGCCAACTGTGCATGCAGACGTTGACCCTGCTTGGCCCGACCAGCCTGCCCGACTGGCTGCCGACCGAACTGGCGCGCGATTATCAATTGGCGCCGCTGGCCGATGCGATCCGCTACCTGCACAACCCGCCCGTCGATGCCGACGTCGACGAACTCGCCCTCGGTCATCACTGGGCCCAGCATCGCCTCGCCTTCGAAGAACTGCTGACGCATCAACTGTCGCAGCAGCGTCTGCGCGAAAGCATGCGTTCCCTGCGCGCGCCAGCCATGCCGAAAGCGAAAAAGCTGCCGCCCAAATACCTGGCCAACCTCGGCTTCGCACCGACCGGCGCACAGCAACGGGTCGGCAACGAAATTGCCTACGACCTCAGTCAGCACGAACCGATGCTGCGGCTGATTCAGGGTGACGTCGGCGCGGGTAAAACCGTGGTCGCCGCCCTCGCCGCGCTTCAGGCGCTGGAGGCTGGTTACCAAGTGGCGCTGATGGCGCCCACGGAAATCCTCGCCGAACAGCACTTCATCACCTTCAAGCGCTGGCTCGAACCTCTGGGCATTGAAGTCGCGTGGCTGGCCGGCAAGCTCAAGGGCAAGAACCGTGTCGCCGCGCTGGAGCAAATCGCCAGCGGCACGCCGATGGTGGTCGGCACCCATGCGCTGTTTCAGGAAGAAGTGAAGTTCAAGAATCTGGCGTTGGTGATCATCGACGAGCAACACCGCTTCGGCGTGCAACAGCGTCTGGCGCTGCGGCAGAAAGGCGTCGGCGGACGCATGTGCCCGCATCAACTGATCATGACCGCCACACCGATTCCCCGCACCCTAGCGATGAGCGCCTACGCCGACCTCGATACTTCGATCCTCGACGAACTGCCGCCCGGGCGAACCCCGGTCAACACCGTGCTGGTCACCGACACACGCCGCGTCGAAGTCATCGAACGAGTGCGCGGCGCTTGTGCCGAGGGCCGTCAGGCCTATTGGGTGTGTACTCTGATTGAAGAATCCGAAGAGCTGACTTGCCAAGCCGCCGAAACCACTTTCGAAGACCTCACCGCCGCCCTCGGCGAACTGAAGGTCGGGCTGATCCACGGCCGCATGAAACCTGTCGAAAAAGCCGCAGTGATGGCCGAATTCAAGGCCGGCAACCTGCAACTGCTGGTCGCCACCACGGTGATCGAAGTCGGCGTCGACGTGCCCAACGCCAGCCTGATGATCATCGAAAACCCCGAGCGTCTGGGCTTAGCGCAACTGCACCAGTTGCGCGGTCGAGTTGGTCGAGGCAGCGCGGCCAGTCATTGCGTGCTGCTCTACCATCCGCCGCTGTCACAGATCGGCCGCCAACGCTTGGGCATCATGCGCGAGACCAACGACGGTTTCGTCATCGCCGAGAAAGACCTCGAACTGCGCGGTCCCGGCGAAATGCTCGGCACCCGTCAGACCGGCCTGCTGCAATTCAAGGTCGCCGACCTGATGCGCGATGCCGACTTGTTGCCCGCCGTGCGCGATGCCGCCCAAGCCTTGCTGGAACGCTGGCCGACCCACGTCAGCCCATTGCTCGACCGGTGGCTGCGCCACGGGCAGCAATACGGCCAAGTGTGAGCACCGTCGCAGTTTCTGACAGCCTGCTCCGACAGAGCTGGTTATACTCCAGCAATTGTTTCAAAAACGGATACAGACCATGACCGAAGCTGCTCTCGCCCCCGAATCTCCGCACGCTCCGTCTGTTATTCGGCTGCTGCTGGACAAGCTCGGGATCGCCTACGAAGAAGTGCTCGACCACCACGGCCTCAATGCGTCGCGCAAAGTCCAAGCCGTGTTGCTGGACGACGCTGTCGGCGCGCTGATGGTGCTGTTTCCACAGAGCCAACTGCTTGACCTCAATCGCCTCGCCGAACTGACGGGCCGTCGTCTGACCGCCGTGTCGACCGAGCGCCTGCAAAAGATGCTCGGCAAACACAGCTTGAGCCTATTGCCAGGTCTGCCGGCGCTGACCAGTTCGCCGTGCCTTTACGAAGAAAGCCTGCTGCGCGAGCCGAAGTTGCTGATCAACTCCGGCGAGCCGGGCGTGCTGCTGGAAATCTCCAGCGAACACTTCAAGACCATGCTGACCAAGGCCAGCGCTGCCAACTTCGGCGAGAACCTGACCAGCATCCGCCCGAACCTCGACCGCCCCGATGATGACCGCGAGGAAATCACCCAGGCCGTGCAAGCGTTCACCGCGCGACGCATCCAGCAGCGACTGGAAGCGACCATCGAGATTCCGCCGCTGGCCGAAACCGCTCAGAAGATCATCAAGCTGCGCGTTGACCCCAACGCCACCATCGACGACATCACCGGCGTGGTTGAAACCGACCCTGCGCTGGCCGCACAAGTGGTGAGCTGGGCGGCGTCGCCGTACTACGCCTCGCCGGGCAAAATTCGTTCGGTGGAGGACGCGATCGTCCGCGTGCTCGGTTTCGATCTGGTGATCAACCTGGCGCTGGGCCTGGCCCTCGGTAAGACGTTGAGCCTGCCGAAAGACCATCCACAACAAACGACGCCGTACTGGCAGCAGTCGATCTACACTGCCGCCGTCATCGAAGGCCTGACCCGCGCCATGCCGCGCGCCCAGCGCCCGGAAGCCGGCCTGACCTACCTCGCCGGCCTATTGCACAACTTCGGTTATCTGCTGCTGGCCCACGTCTTCCCGCCGCACTTCTCGCTGATCTGCCGTCACCTGGAGGTCAATCCGCACCTGTGCCACAGCTACATCGAGCAACACCTGCTGGGCATCAGCCGCGAACAGATCGGCTCATGGCTGATGCGTTATTGGGACATGCCGGAGGAACTGGCCACCGCCCTGCGCTTCCAGCACGACCCGAGCTACGACGGTGCCTACGCGGAATACCCGAACCTTGTGTGCCTGGCCGTGCGCCTGCTGCGTAGCCGCGGCATCGGTTCCGGCCCGGATGAAGACATCCCCGACGCCCTGCTCGAGCGCGTCGGCCTGACCCGCGAAAAAGCCAACGACGTTGTCAGCAAAGTGCTTGAGGCTGAAGTCCTGCTGCGCGAACTGGCTTCGCAATTCAGCCAGCCCTAAACGCATAGCGGGCAAGCCAGCTCCCACAAGATCAACACGATCCCTGTGGGAGCGGGCTTGCCCGCGATGAATCCACCTCGTTCCAACTGACCGCATCTGATCCCAGACTCAAGCCTTAGGCTTGGCCTTCCTCGGCTTCAAATACTTCATCAAGCCCTGAAACCACATCACCAGCGCCGGATTGCCCTTGATCTGGATCGACTTGTCCTGAATCCCCTGCATAAACGCCAACTGCTTGTTCTTCGCCTGCATCGTGGCAAAACCATACCCCGCATCTTTAAAGGCAATCGCAAACGCCGGCTCCGCAACCACGCCAGACTTGCTGGTAATCCGCTGATCCTTCACCACGAAATGCCGCGCCACCTTCCCGTCCAGCGTCTGCATCTGAAACACCAGATCCTTGTCACCCAACTGCTGCTGGAACGCAGGATTTGTCCGACTGGCCTTACCCATCAACAGACCCAGCATCCACAGAAGAAAACGAAATTTCATGCGCACAGCCTCAAAAGGAAAATGAACGGCCGGGGGAGTGTAAGGGATTCAAGCGATAACGCCACTATTGGCTAACGTTGGAAGAGGATGCCGCTGTTTTCTCGCACGATGACTACCAAGTCACGATCCAACAGCCACTTTCCTACACCTGTTGAAACACATCCCTGTACAAGGAGCTGCCGAAGGCTGCGATCTTTTGATCCAGCGACCTGCAGACTCATTGGAATTTTCAATCTGACTCACCACTGACAACCCGTCTCTGGCGACGCCTCCATGGTTATGTCTTGATCGAATGAATACTTCTTGCCGGATTTGTAGTTCATGTAGGTCATCCCATAGATCCGGGCACCCTGACTGACCATTTCATACTCGCCCGTCAGCAAGTCCTCGGAAACCTCCACCCACGTTGTCGTGAACTGAGAAGGCCGCCCCTCTGCCATGACTTCCTCTTCAGAGCTCCGATAGACAAGCGGAATAGCCTTTTTTGACTTGGAATACCTAACCCCTGCCCCGCTCCATTTAGCGACCGAGTCGTAATAAGTTCTGAGCTCGAAGTTTATGCTTTTGCCTTCCAGCGAACGGAAGCAATAAACCTGAGTTGTAACCTCACTGCGGGCTGTGAGCGGCAACACTAACAACAGCATCACAAATAACTTATTCACAAATCCCTCTAATCCCAGTTCTGAAGGCGCCAGCACTCTCTCAGCAACGCATGCCGCCAATCTAAAGCGAATAATCCATTACCTCTTTCAGCTCCCAACAATGCTCACGGACAAACCGATACTCAAAGACATAGTCGGTATCCGGTTTCTGCAAAATCGCCGCGGCCTGGTTGCCCTGTTCCTCTTTGATCGTCAGCGTCAGCCCTTGGGCGTCGCGTTTCGCGCGATCCGGAATGATTGGAAACTTGAGCTTATCGCCGCTGAGACTGCTTTTTTGCAGCTCCGGCTCTGGATCGCCCGCTACCGTCGTAACCAGTTGCAGCGGCTGTTGGACGAAGGCTTTTTGCACATCCGCACGCTCGGAAAAAGCGGCCAGGAATGTTGAGAACTCAGGCGAAGGACAAGCCATAGTGGTCTCGTTACCGCTTGCTTTCACCGGCTCCGGCCTTGGGTCTTCAACAGTTTGCCCATCAAGCAAAGACAAGCGTTTTTTTACACTTGCCGCGTCCTTGTAAGCGCACACCACATCCTGACTCTTCTCCAGATCCAACCCGTCGCGACAGTTCTGAAATTCAGACTCTGGTAGATCACCGCGAAAAAAATTCAAAGACAATTGGTTATCGTCGTTCCTGAGCGGCAGTTCCAATACCGAATAGGAAAAGCCTTCGAAACTCCGGTTCGACTCCTTTCTTTTCGTCAGTACGTACATGGACTTCCCCGCCCGCTCCGGTGTTTTCCGCTCATGGAAAAACACCGAAGCAATCTCATCGCCTTCGACCTTCCAAACGTAATTCAGCTCTGGCCTGGTTGCGTTCGCAGGTGAATAGAAGATCTCGGCGGCGGGAACGTGAACCCCCGTCACTTGTGTCTTCAGGTTGTTCTTCAGAAAGAACACCGTGATCTTTTGATCACCCAACGACGCCACTACCGGCGGATGCAACTCACCGATGGTTTGCGGATCGCTTGCCAGTGCGAATGGGACCGACAGGCTGGTCACAAGTCCAAACACGCGAAAGAATCTAAACAAACTGGTCAATTCCATCTACTTCCTTGTGGGGTCTACAGGTCGATTAGCTTCACGTCGATTCAGGCGCGCCGCATTGCATGACATCGCGTTGGGTGTAGGCATCTGCCGGCGCGGCGAACGCAGGCGCAGAGAGCAGCAATGACAGGCTTCCCGCGAGAAAAAACAGTTTCATCGAGAATTCCTTTTCGCCGTTATCCGGCCTGTTTTTCCGTCAGGCATTTTTCGTAGCCATCGGCGAACCTGCCATCGAACGACAACGCCACAGGCTCCTCCAGTTCGGCGGATGTGTTGAGCAATACGCGAGTCGCCGGGGTGTATTTGATCCAGCCAATGGTGCCGGTACCGTCGGTGTCAAAGAACAACTGCGCTTTAACGGTTTCACCGTGATCGTCGTCAATCAGCAGATTGACCTTTTCCTTGCCGACATACCGAAACGGGAAGTCGCTGCTTCTGAGCATTTCGGTGAGGTAGCCATAGCAACTCCCTTCACTGGCGCTCGCAGGCATTGCGCTAGGCAGAAGCAGAAGCGCACTCAGCACGGGCCGAATGAAAAAACGGTTCATCCCATCATCCTTAATCAAGCAGCGGCGATTCTGCTTCGGTCATCGTCAGCAGCCGGAACTCGTTGCCCACAAACTCGTAGTAGCGATCCCGGTTGATGCTTTCCAGCGAATTACCCTGGGCATCTTCTTCGCCGTCGAGGGTGATGCCGGAAATGAAGATCAGTCGACTGTCGGGTTGGTAGACCATGGCAAACGTGCTGCCGTCGTAGGCATTCGGCAACCCACCGACGACCTCGCCAGTTCGCGCATCAAGCACTTCGGCGCAGATGGCGCTGCCGCCGCAACCGAGCGGGTGCAGGATGTAGTGGCCGGCGAAGTTGACCTTGCCTTTCAAGGCCCGCGAGCGTGCCTGATCCATCATCGGATTGCTGTTTTCCTGCGGCACCAGCTCATGGTGAGTGCCGGTGAAGACCGGGGTGACGGTGTAGCCCTTGAAGTCTGGGTCGGCGGCGAATGCCAGTGATGCTATGGCCAACAAGACGCTGCCGAGTAGTATCGAAAATCCTTTCACGCTGTAACTCCGTAATGAAAACCTACTACCAACAGCTGCCGGCTCATCCCTTGTTGCCCGGATTGACCAGACTCAACTCACCATCCCGATACAACACCTCACA
The DNA here is from genome assembly GCF_044760045.1 of Pseudomonas sp. NPDC098747. Classification (NCBI taxonomy): domain Bacteria; kingdom Pseudomonadati; phylum Pseudomonadota; class Gammaproteobacteria; order Pseudomonadales; family Pseudomonadaceae; genus Pseudomonas; species Pseudomonas sp. NPDC098747. The sequence continues at coordinate 14,538 of NZ_JBIWAL010000058.1, forward strand.
CCCCACCCACGCCGGATCAACCTGCGGCATCACCGCCGACGGCTTGCGCAATTCCCGCAACAACGTCGAACCATGAGACAACCGCCCCCCCATCCGCGCAATCACCGCCCGCGCCGCTTGGTAATGCGCGTGCCGCCCCGGATCGAGGGTGTCCTCCAGCAAAATGTCCTCACCCAGAATGCCCTGCACCTGCCCCGGATAAATCATGAACCCGGTGGCCTGCTCCGCACCTTCGCGACCGTCCTGCCAGAAGCTGCCGTCACGAGTTCGAATATCCGGATGCGGCGCGAACCAATGCTCGCGATCCGACAGCGGCATGGCGTGGTGCAGGCGGAAGAAGATCCGCATCAGGTTGTCGCGATACCACTCGCGCACTTGCAGGTAATAACCGCGCAGGCCCGGAAGACCGGTCGAGTGAGCGAGGCGGATCAGCCCTGACCATTGCGGAAACGCCTGCAACGGCAACTCGCTCGACGCGGGCCGAGGGGTGGCCGGATCGGTTTCCCAAGGCAAGCGGTGAGGACTGTTTTCAAGGTTGTCGTAAGCGGTCGGCGGACGGCCCAGCCAATCACCGCCACTGCTGGCCAGCGCCGTGGCGATGCACAGATTGCCTTGCACCACGAACACGTAAAACCGGGTGAACCAGTCCGCCAGTTGTTGGCCGTCGGCACCTTGGGCGACGAGTTCGGCCAACTCCTGATCGAAGCGCTGCAAACCTCGTTCAAGATTCAACAGATGACCTCGGGCGATACGCTGCATGCGCAGGAACAGCGGCAGCGAACGCAGCATTTTCAGCGGTTGCCACAGCAGATGCGGGGTCGCGCCGCCGACTTCACCAGCGTAGTTGCTGGCGCTGATGCCCCAGTCGGCGAGTCGGGCGAGGAACAGGTCGTTGTTGATGTACGAAGCGCCGCCGAACACGGCAGTGAACGGCTCGTTGTCCTGCAACACCCGCGCATCCCACCGCGCCATGATCGCCGGGATACTCGCTGCCGCGCGGCGCTGAGCGTACTCGACAAAAACGCTCGGTTGCGGTGGCAGGATCTCGGCGATGTTGGCGGCGGTGAGGTGCCGGCGCCAGCCGTAATCGCTGATCGGCCGGTATTGCAGCAACCACAGTTGCGCACCGTCCCAAGCCCATTCGACGTCGCCGGGCACGTAGTGGAAAACCCGCAACACGTCTTGCAGAAATTGCCATAGCCGCTCTTCGGTCAAGCCGTGGGATGGCGTGAACGTGCCGCTGCGCCAAGCATCGCCAAGCCGCGAAAGCGTCGCCCGTTCGGGGCTGACGTGACCGTCGGCCAGTGACTCCAAATGGCCTTCAACCCATTCAAGCTCCACCGACAGATGCCGCACAAACGCGATGCCGGAAACGACCGGCGTGATGAAGCGCTGCACCACCACTTCCTCGACCCCTTCGGCGGTCAATTCAGCAATGCGTTTCGCTACGTTGGCGGTGGGCTCTCGCAGATAAGTGGTGCTCAACCCGGCATTCGCCGAGTCGGCCTGATCTTCGCCATAACTGGAAGAACGCACTGCCCAGGTCGCCTGCGCCTGACTGGCGAGGAACGCCGGCAGGCGCGGATCATTGCAATCGTTGAGGGTCAGCGCCGCCGGCACCGGTTGCCGGGCCAGTTCCGCCAGACGCAAACGCCCGCCCTTGGTGTGCGCAACAAACCCGCGCTCGCCGGACTCCAGCCACTGCGCGAACTGCGCGGGCGCGTCGATCCACGGGTAATGCCCCCAACCGGGTTTGAGGCTGATGGTCAGGTCGGCGCGGGCCAGAATCGCCGACCACGCCGCCGCTTGCTCGATGCCCAGCACATTGTCCTGATCGCCCCAAACCAGCTCGACCGGATCGGTGATCCACTCCAGCAGCGGCAGCGCGGTATCGGCCCGCACCAGATCCCAATGCGGCACAAATGCGCGGCAGCGCGCATAACCGGCGCCCATGCGTTGGTACTGCGCGGGCGTCCAGGTCTGGTTGGAAAACTTGCGCGCGAACAGCGCCGGTTTGTTCGACAGCAGCCAGTGAATGGTCTTGCGGATCGGCAGCGGTGACATCAACGCCGGCAGCCGGCGTTGCCACAAAAACGCACCGACCGGCGCCAACAAGACACTGCGAGAAAAATGCCCCGGCCGACGTTGCAACGCATGCAGCACCAGCAACGCATTGACCCCGACTGCCATGATCGCGCTGCCCTTCTGCGTCATCGCCAGCAAGGTCTGCGCGTAGTCAGCAAGATCCTCGCAGGGCGGCTGCGGGTTGGCGCCGAAGCCCGGCAACTCCAGCGGCACCACGTCGTAACGCTGAAAGTGCGGCAACGCATCGTCCCACCAATCGGCGGCGCTGCCGTTGCCGGCCAGCAGGTACATCAAAGGCTTGCTCATGGACGATCCTCAGGTCAGATCGCGCAGAGCGGCGTCGAGAGTTGGATAGCGGAATGTGTAACCGGCCTCAGTCAATCTTTGAGGCACCACGCGCTGACCGTCGAAGAACAGCTCCGCCATTTCCCCGGCCAGCGCGCGCACTGGCGCAGCAGGAATGTGGAACCACACCGGGCGATTGAGGACCTTGCCGGCATTGGCGGCGAACGCTGCCTGACTGACGGTTTCGGGCGCGACCATGTTGTAGGTGCCGCGCAGACTCTCGTCGTCGAAGGCCCGAGCGATCACCTGAAGTACATCGTCGCGATGCACCCAGCTCATGATCTGCTGACCGTCGCCCATGCGCCCGCCGAAACCCAAGCGGAACGGCATCAGCAACGGCAACAACGCACCGCCGGGGCCGAAAACCACGCCGAGGCGCAGCACCACCTGACGCACGCCAAACTCGGTGGCCGGTTGCGCGGTGGCTTCCCAACGTGCGCAGAGTTCGGCCATGAAGCCGTCGCCCTTGCTGGCGTGTTCGTCGAGACTTTCGCTGGCATCGCGCACGCCGTAGTAACCGATGGCCGAGGCCTGAATCCACAGCGTCGGTTTTGGCTTTGTGTTTTTCAGCCAGGTCATCAGCGCTTGGCTGGTGTCGACCCGACTGGCGATCAGGTGCGCCTGACGTTTGGGATTCCAGCGCGGGCCGGCGACGGGCGCGCCGGCGAGATTGATCACTATGTCAAAGGTTTCGTCGTGGCTGAGTTCGCTCAGTGACTGTACACAGCGAACGCGACCGTCGAACAGATTCGCCGCTTTCAACGGATCGCGCGCCAGCACGCTGACGGTGTGGCCGCCATCGAGTAATTGATTGACCACGGCCTCGCCGATAAACCCGGTGCCGCCGGTGATCAGCACGCGTTTGTAGGCGCCGCCGGCAAAGGGGTTGGAATTGATAGGTGTCTTTTCTGAAGAGGATTTTCGCCGGTCATGGCGGTACAGCCAGATCAGCGGCGGCATCAGCACCAGCAGCGCAAACCCGTCGAGCCACAGGTGCGACCAGACCTGTTGTTGCGCGGAGAGCCACATGTCCTGCGGCGCCCACAACAGGATGCCGGCCATCAACCAGCCCCAAATTGCCGGGGCTTTCAGGCGATTGCCCAGGTGTACCAGCGCGAGCATGTACAGCGAATAACTTTGAAGTGTTGCGCCGAACAGTGCGAGCCACCAAACCTGTTGCTCGTGGCCGGCGGCGGGTACCGCGTCGGCGCCCCAGAATGCGAGTTCGAGAACTTGCAGATAGCCGTCGAGTAAACCGGAATGCCCGGCCCAGGTCAGGGTGAGACCGGCGAGTATGTGCACGATTGCGGCGGCGTACAGCCAAAACACTAGCGCGGGGCGAAGCGAGGTCGAGGGGGCTGGCATTCCGTGTCCTGAGCGCATTCCTTGGGGGTGGGGAGTTTAAAGGAAAATTGCCGTTGTCAGATGCTCAAGTATTAAACGTTTAAGCGTGACGGGCTCAGGCTCAACGCGTGCGAAAGCGCATCAAACATCATCCCGAACTTCAAATGCAGTGACTGGCCTTGATCGGCTGCGATCCCAATCGCTTCACGCTGTCGATGCTCGACTGATGACCTTTGTCAGCCGCCATCTGATAACAGGCTAACGCCCGCGACATATCCTTCGTTCCAAACTCGCCACCTTCAAAGGTCGAGGCCAGATAACTCATCGCGTCTGTGGAACCCATGGTGATCGCCCGAATGACCTGCTCTTCTGCCTGCTTGGGATGGAGGCAAGGGCCGTTATAGTCGGTGGAGTTTCCGACACAAAAAAACGTGGCATAGGCCAACGCGCCACTCGGTATTTTCGAGGCCGCTTTGAACAGCGCCTCAACCTTAGGTGTTTCCAACTGAGACGCCATTTGCGAAAGACTCAGGCTTGCCGCCGACAGGCTCGCCTGTGCGTCACCCGACTCTGCAGCACACACAAAGTTTTCCAGGGACGCTTCAATCAACTCCACCGTCAGCGGGTATTGCTCAAGAAAACCCAGCCCACCTAACGCTTCGGCACGTTGATAACAGAAGTTCTCGGCGCGGCTCATTCCGGGGTTGTCCGTTGCGACAAGATCCTTCTCACTGATCGACCAATCCTCAATTCCCTCAAGCACCCAACATGCCTGACGAGAGAAGTTGAAGATTTTCACATTGCTGTTTCCCGCTCGCTTATCCACCACGTTGACGTGACTGTCATCGACCTCTTCGATCTCGACGCCAGGTGTCTTGCCGGGTGTGATTGCGGTCATCAACGGGTAGGTGAAAGAGGTTCCACTGACGCCCGAGGTCGAAGGCTCAAAGGTACTACGATCCTTTCCCGCTACCGGTTTCAACACCAGCGACTTGACCGTCAACGCCGTGAGACGGCGTTGTGATTCGCTGTTGGCGGAAAATGCAGTCAGGAAAGGCGCGAACTCCTCCGAGGGGCAAGCGTCGCTGTTCGGCGCCGTCGAAGCGCTCTTGTCGGATGCAAGAGCAGGGACAATCTTGTCCAGATACGCCGAACGCTCGCGGCTCATTCTAGCGATGCACAAGTTGGTGACCGCCGCGTAAGCAGGCTTACCCACCTCGATCTCGAACGCCTCCATCGGACAATTCGCATCGCGCAATTTCAGCCACGCACGCTGCGACTCCTTGACCTTCGCCGTGTACTCCGCGCCCAACGCCGGATCTGTTCGATAGTCAGACTCAAGCCGCGACATCAACTGCTTGTAGCTGACGTTCAACTGCGCATCGGCAGCCTTCTTCGCCGCCTCCGAGCAGGGCACCATTTCTAGGCTTGAGGTGACATGGCTGCAGTCGTCCTGCGCATAGGCCGCTGAAGCCGGCAGTAGCACGGCCAGTAGGGTAAAAACAAAACGTTTCACGGTGTTCTTCCTTGAGTCATTCAGGCCTTGCGTTTGGTGAATCGGGTGATGCATTGCTTGGATATGTTCATTTCCCAGTAAGTGCTGAGCAACGCTTTACGCTTTTTGTCGACGCGCAGGTTAACGAAGCCATCGCCGCAGTCCGGCTGCAACTCTTCAAACGTGCCGGTTTTGGCTTGATAAACGAATACTCGGTAGTAGTGATAAGTACCCATGCCGTCATCAAGCTGCCAGATAGCGAAATCCTTGGCGCCGTCGAAATTGAAATCGTCGAACTGCACGTGGAGTTCGTTTTCGGCTTCAAAATCGATTGTTCGCGACTCGCTGTGCGTTTCGCTTTTAACCGCGATGTTCAGCTTGGAGCCTTCGAGAATCAGCGTCGCGTCGACGCCTTTGGCTGGGCTGAACGTAGTGGTTTCGGCTAACGCCGGGATCGTCCACATCAGAGCGAGCAGTAATACCGCCAGAGTTCTGAATTGCATGTGCTTGCCCTACTCCCACTTGCATCCGGAGATGCTGGTATTGAATACGAAGCTGTACACCTTGCCGTTGGACTGCTTTGTGTAAGACATCGACACGATCTGTGAGCCTTGCGTCATCAACTCATAAGTGCCCGTGACCTTGCCGTTGACGACTTCGGACCAGGTTTTGGTGTGCTGCCAAGGGGCGTCCGGATCGAGAATTTCGTTCTCGGAATCCGTTAGAACAATGGAAATGGGCTCTCTGGATTTGGCGTACTTCACGAAGCCACCAGACCATTTGCTGGCTTCGTCGTAGTAGGTACGGAGTTCGAACTTTACCGGGCTCGATTGGGATAGTTCGAAGCAAAGTGATTCGGTGGTGACTGCGCTTTGAGCGCCTAAAGGAAATAGCGCAAAAAAGAGAAAGAAAAGTTTGTTCATGCTCATCCAAGTCGGCGCTTTCGCGCGAATGCTCTGGCTTGTCCGTTTCAACGTCTGCTCTTGTCCGGTGCCAAAGCCAATTGACGAGCACGCTCTATCGTCGCGCGAATTAGGCAGCTATCGGACCACTCACCGAAAACTGATTTATGCGATTTCGGGTCGGCCTGGCACTCCGCATCTCGAAATTTCATCCAGGCTCTTTGAGTTTCCCTCAGTGCTTTCTGACCGCTTTCGTCCAGCCGACTCATACGATCCCGATATACAGAATTCAACAATGCATCCGCGTCAGGAACCATCAGATCAAGAACACCATTTCCCGATGGAAACCACTCAACGTCCGCCAATGCCTGTTCGCTCTCATTGTTCCAATTGTAGAGGCCGTTTTCTTCGATCTTCAGTGTGGCGGATCGCTGATGGTGATTCGTCGGATCGCTCTCGCTGACCTCCGAGCGATAAACAATTTCCAAATAGATAGGGTCGGTTGTGCGCTGAGGATCATTCAATAGCGTTTGCCGAACAATGGCCCGTTGCTTTTTGCTCTCAGTGATCTCTATCGAAAAGCACGAATCCGGCCCAGGACGTTCTGCGGACGCCTTCCTCTCCAGGCATTGATTACGAACCGCCATGGAAGGGGTATCCGAACCGCCACCCACATCAACGACTCTGACAAGCAACCGGACTTCCGGGTCCTTGGAAAAGTCGGCCTGAAGGATGGTGGCAATCATCGTGCCCTCAGCCATGACCACAGGCGACAGTATTGAAAGTAAAAAAATGAGGCTGAATCTGAAAATCTGCATTCCTTGGCGTCCGTAAAAAGCTCAGTGATCCGTTCAATTCTGCACGGGCCTGCGACAGAAGATAGAGTCAGAACCGACAAACGGGCCAGATCTATTTAAGTTCTCAACTAAATTCAAAGCGGTCGAGCGCAAAGAATAGATCGGCCCCCTTTGATTCAATTATCGATTTCCTTGCCTACTTTCGCAACTTCATTAATTCAATCTTTCCTTAACTCTGCTAGGAATTTTAATTTCCATATTTTTCTTCTTCATCGCACCAAGGTATTCAGCATAGTACTTTTTTGCCTCGTCACCCTTACCAAGCGCCCACAAGGAGTCAGCAACGTTGAGCTTTAACGGCACCCTATCCGGCGCTACAAGTAATAAACGATTATAGACTTGCATTGCCAAAAGATGCTCACCTCCCTGAGCAAAATAAAACCCCATGTCGTTATATTCAGATATATTATTTTCCGGAGGATAACATGCCATATACGAGGGGACGCCCATGAAAATATGATCCCTCAGAGAACTAGCACGCGATTGACTTTCAGTATCCCGCGAGGCATCAGAGATCAAAAACTTTGGGGACTTACTCCCTTTCGAAAAATCAAAAAACTCTCCCCTCGAAGTCTTCCACTTATCATCCTGCCATGTCCCTTCACACTGTTGCGCTGACCCTATGTTCTTAATACAGCCCGTCTCCATCGAAATTACATCACAATATGCCTGTGAAGAAATAATGGTAGTTCCCTCGTCATCCACCACCTCCCCAGCATTAGTCCGCTGAATGATCAAATATCTATTATCGGGAGAAATAGAATCCGTATCAGGGTTCGCTACGACCCCATCCTCCGAAGGCTCCATCCCAATTGGAACGGCATAAATTTTGAACGATACTGCGGCGGATCTATATTCTACGTCACGCCATCCACCGTATTTGTTATCGAAGCTTTGAGCACTCAAGGAAGTGCCTTTTACTCCTTTAACTTCCATGGCCTTTGGATCTGCTTGAGCCATCTGCAATGACGCAAAACTGGAAAGAACAAATAAAAAAAATATATTAAACATTGAGTGCAGCCTTTAATTTAGTAAATCTTGGTCCCGGATCCGTCATTTCAGGGCGACCCGGCCCGTAGATATCCACAATCTTCCGTTCATATACTGAGTGATTACTTCCCCAAGTAGCTATGTCTTTGCTGACGTTTGGATTCTGCAAAAAGAATTCATCCAAAGCTTTTTTAACATTAGCTGCAACCTTACCTGGTCTATTCACATTTTCATCCAAAGCCGTTGCCTGTCCCAGCGCAGAACGAAAAACCTTACCAATTGAAAAACCATACGTATTTGGCACTTTCAGCAAAACATCTCTCAATCGGTCTATAAAGTCTGTAATCTGAAGCTCGACATATGAAGGGCTGCCGACTGCACAGGACATCACTGATACAGGCTTACACTCGATAACCTTCCCGTATGTTGCTAGCGAGCAACCTAACCTCAATTTCTTTTTAAGATCATCACCCGCAATTTTTTCCCCATCCAAAAAATCCGGATGCTGGTAATACATGCTCGGCTTTTCACCACTTAGATCGAGAAACCAACCTTGACTTTCAAACAACTCAAAAAACTCGTCAGGATACAATTCTTTGAATTTTTTAACTTGAACTGGAAGTTCTCCCTCGCCCAATGGATTGACTGTTTTCTGCATTGCCCCTGCAGTTATAAGCTCGCTATCATATGCCTGCACCGCATTTATTTTCCCTTCATTCTCGCACATCGCTGTAATTACTTTTTTCTCGAATGCGGTAACCTTCCCAGACGCCTCGATAGCTGCCCATTGCGGAGCGTCCCCCAGCTTTCCTTCTCCCCATACTACGGGACCGAAATTAGAATGCCACTTCGTGACCTTTACGACAACATTACATGTGCATTTTTTCTTTTGATCGAAGTTCCCTATTAATCCAATTGTATGCACATGCCAGACCTTACCATCTGGGCTCAGCCCCTCCTGCGGGGCAATTTCCTTCCACCAAGATAGTTCTTTGATTCGTTTTTTCTGCTGAACCCAATTCACGTTAGGATTATCAGCTATATGTCCCATTAACTTATCCAGCGCATCCCATTTTTCCGCATCATAAAACCATTCACTTTCACACTTTGTAATAAGCTGCGATATTGATTGCGCGAACCAAGGATTAGCGAGGGCAGCTTGGATTTCTTTCGTAGTCAGTTTATCGTTCTTATCACTATCAATTATATCGTATAGCCCTTCCTTTACCGGCCCCTTAGTCGACTTACTGGCGAGAGGAACGAAAATAGTCTTCTCTTCATCAGTGAGCATATCGCGATCATGAAGATATGAAGATAGATGTTCAGCATTACTCTCGGTCTCTTCAATAAACTTGAACCCAATCCATTCCCATGGGTTATGGCGAGTGGTAATCAAATCTTTTTCGCCCACCCACCCGCTTATAGGATTACCTTGCGCATCTCCAAGCAATCCTTCGAGATGCCACCATCGAGTAGTGTTAGAAGCGGCAGGCATAGTACCTGAACCGGGATTAGTAACAGTTTGTTTGATTTTTTTTGAATCCGGCAACGACTCTAAAACACTATAGGGCACAACCAGATCATATCCAATCACCACACCGGCATCGTTGGCTTGTGGTGGATTGGTCGCACTTATATCTGGGCGATCAGTAATGAGCTTCGTATCTTTGTAAATCTTTAACAGATTTTTTTGATCATCTGGTAAGGCAGCAGCCGCACCTTGGCTAAGTGAAACAAACTTCTCAATATCATCGCACGTGAATAATTCCACATGAACTAGGTTGCGAGGTGCTCCTTCATCGTGTTCTTGATAATGACCTGCAAAACCAACCAACGCGCCGGCCTTAATGGCCACAGGTTCATCGAGCAAAACGACCTTCCCCATATCCTTGGGTTCAGTCTTAGTTTTAAGAGAGGGAAACCATACATAACCTCCAATATTGCCCGCCTCATCAGCAACAAGTGCAGGAATTGGGTTTCCACTCACAACTTTTATTAGTTTTCGATAGTTACCAACTGCGCCTTCCTGGCTAATCTCAATTTGAGTACCAGCAGGCAGAATCGACATAACCTCGCCGGTGGTCGAACCCGTTCTACGAACTCTCAATCCCTTGGCCTGATTAGCAGGTATATCTTTTGCTAACTCGCCAATCAGGTACTGTTCTGGGCCTTTACTATTCATTTGGGTTTTGAACACCCACCCGCCTACAGCTACGGATTGGCCGGCTTCCGGCGACACACTTACAACTTTTAGCCATTTTCCATCTGTACTCGCGCCTCCCGTGGTGACGGTGGTACCACGCGGCAATGTAGTCAGAATATTGGTGTAATCCGTGGTTCCTGGAAGCCCTGCGCGCACATTCAGGCCCTCGACGGGATCCTTCACATCCGCTTTTACTTGGTAGCCTCCATTAACCCAATATGACGGACGCTCCAACATAGGCGTTTTCGTTCTGTAGCCATCCATGTCCAGTAGATGCATATACAGGCTATAAAACGTCAGTAGCGGCCCGGTAGCTGGAGCAGGCGGCGAGGTTCCGCCCGAACTAGGGGTAGGCGCTGGCGGGGCCGGCACCTCCAATACATGCTTAATCAGCACAAAGCCTGTCGAAGCAAAGGCGGTACGGTCGGTATATACCGTGGCTGGATAAGTGTCATCGATCCGATAGGCAACTACTTGCCCATCAGCGATGCAACGAACCTCGCTCTGTGCCGAGACTAATCCGGAAGCCTCATCAAAATGCACGCCGCCATGCCACAAACCATTGCTGCCAAGTGGGTAATAACCATCCTGCGCCTTCGCTAATGCCGCGTAATACTGCTGTGGATCTGTGCCACCCGCACCACCAATCTTTATTGGGTAAGACCACTTTTTAACTTTCACTGGCTCTGTCATTTGTACTTTTACCTAATCCTTTTTGATCCGTTGGCGGTCAACCAGAGAACCTGATCATTCGCATTGGTCGACGGTCAGCTTTCTGAGGTACCGCATTCCCCAACGCCTGATCCATCAAACTCCCCGCCTTATCCTTATCCGCCGCCCCTGGCAGCACCGGCGGTTTAATCCCGATCCCTGTGCCGGAACCAGCCGAACCGCCAGCATTGATTTTGATCACCGGCCCAACCACCGTCACACCACCGCCATCGAGCTTGATAAAGCTCCCACCACCCAGCACGGTCAGCTCCGTCCCCGCCTCAATAACAATCTTGTCCCCAGCCTTAAGGTGAATCTCTTTCCCCACGCTGGTCAGTTGCGCAGTCCCGAGCTTGATGTGCTGGTTCTGCCCAACCGTCAAATGATCATCCAGCTTCGCTTCGATCTTACGGTCGCTGATGGTGGTGCGGTGTTCTTCCGCCTTGAGCTCGGTGTAGGTGTTCTTCTCGACAGTGTCGTGACGCTCATTTCCGACCCGAATCTTCTGATCGTGCTCAACGTTTTCATCCCAATCCCGCTGCGCATGGATGTAGATCTGCTCCGCGCCTTTTTTGTCTTCAATGCGCAGTTCGTTATACCCACCGCCACCTGGGGAGCTAAGCGTTTTGAACACACTGCGAGTCTTGTTCGCCGGCAAGGCGTAGGGCACCGGGTTTTCCTTGTGGTACAGGCAACCGGTCACCAGCGGCTGGTCGGGGTCGCCTTCGAGGAAGGTGACGAGGACTTCCATGCCGATGCGCGGGATGCTGATGGCGCCGTAGCGGTCACCGGCCCAGGAGCTGGAGACGCGCATCCAGCAGCTGGTTTTGTCGTCCGCCTGGCCTTCGCGGTCCCAGTGGAACTGGACCTTGATGCGGCCGTATTGGTCGCAGTGGATTTCTTCGCCTTTGGGGCCGGTGACCATGGCGGTCTGGCTGCCGAGGACGCGGGGTTTCGGGTGTTCTAGCGCCGGGCGGTAGAACACGTCCCACGGGGTGGCGAGGAAGGTGTTGCGATAGCCCTGGTGGAAATCGTCCTTGTTGTCGGTGGTGTCGCTGGTCACGCCTTCTTCGAGGACTTGTGGCTGCTTGCCTTCGTGGACGATTTCGGTGAGCAGCCACAGGTCGTTCCACTCGGTGCGCGGGTGGTCGGACATTTCCATGAAATGGCCGCTGACCAGTTTGGTCTGGTCGCCACGACCTTCGGCCTGGCGGTAGTCAGCGCGGTGGCGTTCGAGGGCGCGTTGGCTGAGGAATTTGCCGCGCGCACGCTCGATGAAGCGGCCGGGGTAGTCGTAGTCTTCGAGATCCGGTTCGCTGCTTTTGCTATCAAGAGCGCCGTCAGGTTTGTACGCCGCTTCCATTTGCAGGCGCGGTTTTTCGAAATCGTAGTCGCGGCGCGTGACGCGGCTGGTGCGGGTTTCCAGCCGCAGTTTGAAGCTTTTGATCACCGGTTCGTCGGCAACCATGCCGCTGCCTTGCACATAAGCGGTGGGCTGGCCGAGTTTCTGGAACACGGTCTGGTCGTCACCGAACACCAGCAGGTGAGCTTTGTCGCTGTGCTGGAAGTGGTAGTGAATGCCTTCCTCTTCGCACAAGCGCTGGACGAAGTGCAGGTCGGTTTCGTCGTATTGCACGCAGTAGTCGCGATCCGGGCACGGCTGCCTCAGTTGGAAGCTGTAGGCGTTGCCTTTGATGCCGTGTTCTTCGAGGATCAGCGCGATGATTTTCGGCGCCGACATCTGCTGGTAGATGCGCTGGTTGGTGCGGTGATGCAGGTATTGCAGTTGCGGCACCATCGAGACTTTGTAGCGGGTCAGGCGCTTGCCGGCATCGCCTTGGGCGACGCGGTAGATCTGGCCGTGGATGCCCGAGCCTTGTGGATCGAAGGCAAGGAAGGCCTGCTTGTGCAGGAGTTTTTCCAGATCCAGATCAGGGTTTTCGCTGACCAGTTCGAGGTCGAAGCGAAACGGCTGGTTGATGCCTTCGGTGCCGGTGAACGACAGCACTTGCAGGTCGCCGACATAGTCCTCAACCGTCAGGCTGAAGTGGGTCTCGTTAGCTGAGTTGAACATAAAGTGCTCCCTGTTCGAATGTCATCCGTTACGCCCGAAACCGCAGACGTTGCAGCCAGGATGAAGTGGCGCCCAAAGCGTCACGCAATTGGTCGGCAGTGATGGTGCGCGCTGCCGGATCAAAGCTCAGCGCCGTTTGCAGCGCTGGCCAACAGTGTTTCGGTAGATTTTGCGGTGCGTGCAGCTCGCGCTCCAGGTGCTCGTCGCGGGCCTGGGTCGAGGGCAAGCGGCGGAACGGGTGTTTGCCGCTCGCCAGCTCAAAGATCACACAGGCCACGCCGTACACGTCCGCGCTGGCCGACAACGGTTGGCCCTCAAGCAGTTCGGGGGCGGCGTAGCCTGGGGTCCAGGCGTTGAAGCGCTCGCGGCTGAGGTGTGGCAGACCGGGCAAGGTGCCCTCTTCTGCCTGACCCAAGCCGAAGTCGAAGAGGCGCAAACCGTCTTCGCTGAGCATGACGTTGCTCGGTTTCAGGTCACCGTGCAGCACGCCGCGACCGTGGGCGTAGGCCAGCGTGTCGAGCAGCGGCAGGACGATGTCGCGCAGTTCTTTCCACGGCAGGCCGAGGGGCCGCTCGCAGAGCAATTTGTCCAGGGTCAGGCCACGCATGTATTCCATGGTGATGAAGGCCCGCTGGCAGTCGGTATCCACTTCAAAGGTGTGCGCGCGCACAACGTTGTCGTGGCGCAGGCGTCGGGTCAGGGCGAACTCGCTGTAGAGCAAGGCACTGGCATCCGGCGACTCGGCAAATTCTTCGCTGAGGATTTTCAGCGCAATGTAAGGGTCGGGATCGCCGAACTGTTCATGCAGCAGATCCCTTGCCCGGTAGACGGCGCCCATGCCGCCGGCCCCGAGCAAACGCTCGAGGCGATAACGGCCCGCCAATACGTCCGGCAGTGCACCCATGCTGGCCTTGGCAGGCGCCAGCAAAGGCTCTGCATTATTGGGCTTGGCGAAGGCGAAGTAGGTCAGGTTGTTGGCCTGTTCTTCACTCATCAGCAAGTCATCGATGGGCGATTCGATTTCACTCATTGGCGGATTACCACGGCAGTCAGGTTGTCGCGAGCGGAGCCCCGCAGGGCGCCGTCGAACAAACGTTCCAGCGCTACGTGCGGCGCGCTGAGGCTGAGGGCGGTGCCGAGGGCATCGCTGCTCAGGCCCTGATACAAACCATCGCTGCACAGCAAAAACACATCGCCCGGATACACCTCGAGTTCCAGCACATCCAGCGTCAGTTGTTCAGCCGCGCCGACCGCCCGGGTTAATGCCTGGGCGGCCGGGTGCGCCGCTGCCTGTTCGACGCTCATCTGTTGCTCGTCGATCAGTTGCTGTTGCAGCGAATGGTCTTTGGACAGCTGATACAGACGCTGCCCGCGCCACATATAACAACGGCTGTCGCCGGCCCAGATGCAGGCCGCGCGATTGCCTTCCACCAGCAGCGCCACAACGGTGCTGCCCATGATGCTGTCGTGACGGCCGGCAGTGACGGTCAACTCCTGCCCCAAACGCCGGTTCAACCAGTGCAGGCACTGGCGGATGGCTTTGAGGCGTTCGTCGAAATCGTCGTGTTGCGGCAGTTCAGCCAGGCTGGCGACGATCAACTGGCTGGCGATGTCGCCACCCTGATGACCGCCCATGCCGTCCGCGACCACCCACAGCCCCTGCTGCGGAAGGTCGAGAAAGGCATCTTCGTTACGCGCCCGCACCTTGCCCGGGTCGGTACGCGCCGCGCTGCGCCAGGGACTGGCCACCAGCATCAGAGCTGCACCGGCATACGGAAGGTGCGCAATACGCCGAGGTCGAACGGGTTCGGCGAGCGTTGGCTGGTCAGCAGGTAGTTGGCGCGCAGGCCACCTACGTCAGCTTTCAGCACCAACACATCACGACCGCTCAGGTACTCGGTCTGCATCAGGTCGAACAGACGGAACAGCGACCATGGGCCGGAGTTCTTCTCGATACCGATCGGACGCCCGGCCATCTTGTCCATCACCAGGCTGGTGCGGCCGTCTTCAGCATCGGTCGGCCATTTGAAGGTCATTGGCAGGATCGGGCCGTGACGGTATTCCATGATCTTGTCGCCGAACTTGAACTCGGAACGGCTGACCGCCGGATCCAGCGTGTACGGCTCCAGTTTGAACTGCACGGTCGGTTCGGCCGGGTTGATCGAGAAGAAGCTCTGACGAATCGTCAGCGCTGCGGCCATCTGATCGAGGTAGACCTTGGACACCGGCAGGCTGTGGCCGTCGACGCTGCGCATCCGGTAGTTGCCCGGATCACCGCTGACGAACGGGCGCATGTAGGTGTCGAAGAAACGGTCAGCAATACCCTGCGCCTTGAAGAACTCGCGGAAGTCGCTGATCGCCACGTCGCTGGTGCTGCTGGCGCTGAACGGATAACGCTTGCTGATGGTTTTGCCATACACACTGTACAGCTCGTTCTGATAACGGCCGTTCAGGTATTGGTAGGCATCGTTGAGCACCAGACGCCACGAGTCTTCGGCCAGCACGTTGAACCACACGCTCAGCGGACGCGGCAGACGGCTAGAAGCATTGCGCAGGTTGGTCAGCGCATCACGCTGGCCGCTCATGCGGGTTTTCGCCATTTCGAACGCAGCTTGTTCCGGCGAGCTGGAACGGGCCAGACCGGCCAGTTGCAGTTGCAGGTCGTTGAGCGCGTTGAGCGCTGGCGTCAGGTCCGCAGCCGGGCCGTTGTTGTCATCGAGCAAACGATGCAGCGGTTCGAAGCGACGTTGCAGGGATTTCTTGGCGGTGTCCGGCAGGTTTTTCGCGACGCTCAAGGCCGAAGCCTTGTCCGCTGCGGCGGCTGCCAGTTTGCCGACTTTACCCAGTTTGCCTTTCTGACCGGCGAGCGCATCGGCGGCTTCGCCCGCTTCTTCGACCGGGTCTGCGGCGGCCTCGAAACGCGTGTTTTCACGCACTTCCGTGAGCAACGCGAGCACCGGCGAGTTGGCCGAAGTCAGGCCCGCCAGTTGCTCGGCGCCTTCACCGGCGTCACTGATCGGTGGCAATGCCACTTGGCCAACGGCCTCGCTCCAGTAGTTGGCGTAGTCGCGGAAGTACAGTTGCTCGAGTTCGACCATCAGGCGACGCAAGTCCATGTCGCTGATGCCCGCGCCTTCACCCAGTACCCAGTTGTCACGCAGGATGTCGGTAACCAGCGCCGAACCCTGTACCGAGAAATACTGTTGATAACCGGTTTGCGTGTAGAAACCCGGGATCACGTACTCGGTGCCGATAAACAGCGAACCTTGCGGGCCAAGGTGTTGGCTGAAACGGTATTCCGGCAGGTTGCGCGCCTGCTCACGGAGCATGCGATAGACCACGGTAGCCAGCGATTCGCTGCGCAGAACCTGTCGCGCCTGAGTCACCAACTGATCGTTCAGCGGATAGATGAAAGGCTGCTTCAACAGGCGTTCGAGGTGGACGTTCAGGCCGTTCTGCACCGCAGTGTTGCCGGTGTAGCGTTGCGACCAGTCACTCGCGATCCAGTCCTTGAGCCATGCGGCGTCGCGGCGATCCTTCATGTTCAGCATCAGGTACGCGCGCAGGCTGTTGAGCAGCTTTTCGCGGTCCTTCATGTTGGCGTGGATCTGCCCTTCGAGCATGGTTGCAACCCGTGGCAGCAGTTGCGCTTCGAGCTCACGCTCGTACGCCGCTTTGACCGACGGATTGATGTCTTCGCCCTGATACAGACCGCCGCGCTCGTGGTACGCCACATCGCCCTTCTTCGGGAACACCTGAGTGGCGGCGTAGCTGGTGTCGAGGGTTTTCAGCACGCCCATCGCGTCATCACGCGGGGTCAGCGCCGAGCGCTGCTGAGTCCAGTTTTGCGCCAGTGTGCGCAGGTTTTCCAGACGCTCGTAGTTGGCCGAGAATCCGCCCGCCCAGAGCATGCCGAACAGTGCCAACGCCGCCAGTGCGCCGACATACAACGCACGTTGGCCCCAATGGATGCGGCTGCGTTCGCGTTTGTCCAGACCGGCCAGATCGGCCTCGGGGAAAATCACTTGGCTGAGCAGGTGGTGGATGAAGCGCGAACGACCGCTGCGCAGAGTCGGCAGCACGCCGGCATTCATGCCGAGGCTGGCGCCGATGCCGGCGGTGGTCGAATCCATTTCCTGGGTCAGGTGCGGTGCGCTGGTCAGGTAGAAACCACGCAGCTGTGTTGCCCGCTGATAGCGATTGCCGGTGAACGCCATGTCGACGAACAGGCACAGACGCTCGCCGATCTGCCCCAGTTGATGCGGGAAGTCGAGGATGCGGCCACGGCGCTGGGTATCGCGCTCGGAGTGCATGCGCATGATCACTTGGCTGTTGAGGCGACGCAGCAGTTCTTCGAACTCGTTGCGCAGCACAGCCACGTCGGTGCCGATCTGTTCCTTGCGGAAACTGGTGCCCAGCACCTGATCGCTTTCTTCGCGGGTCAGTTGATCGAAGAACTCGTCGAAGCCAAGCAGCTTGTCAGCCTTGCTCAGCACCAGATACACCGGCACATCGACGTGCAGCTTCTGATGAATGTCCTGCAAACGACCGCGCACCTGGCGCGCGAGGGTGTCGATGTCCTGCTCGCTGCCACCGGTGAGGGTTTCCACCGGGATGGTCACCAGCACGCCGTTCAACGGACGGCCGCGACGACGCTTGCGCAGCAACTCAAGCAAGGTGCGCCAGGCACTGCCGTCAACTTCCGCGTCCGGTTGGGTGGTGTAGCGCCCGGCGGTGTCGATCAGCACACCGTGATCGGCGAAGTACCAGTCGCAATGACGGGTGCCGAGGGTGTCGCGGGTCAGCTTGCGGTCGATCTTGTTGATCGGGAATTCCAGACCGGAAAAGTCCAGCAGACTGGTTTTGCCAGAGGCTTGCGGACCGATCAGCAGGTACCACGGCAAATCACTGCGCCAGCGCTCGCTGCGACCACGATACAGGCTCGACGTCTTCAGGGTTTTCAGCGCGTCTTTGAAGCGCGCCTTCAGCTCTTTCTGCTCGTCGTCGATCTGCTCTTCACGGCGGATACGATCCTGGCCGTCTTCGCTTTCTTCGACGGCTTTCTTGCGAATACCGGCGCGCCAGCTGACGAAGACCATGGTCAGGCCCCAGATCAGGAACAAGACGCTGATGGTCAGCAGACGCGAGGTCGCGCTCTCCCAAAACTTGTAATCATCAACCGCCAATAAGGGGCCGACGAACCACACCAGCAGCGCCACGAACAGCACCAGCAGCAGGGTCCAGACCCAGGTCTGGCGCAGGAAGGCGCCGACTTTTTTGAAAAACTTTTTCATCACACGTCCCTGTTTACGGCTGCGACTGCGGTTGAACCGCGGCTGGATCAAGCGGCTGGTATGGTTGCAGAACGGTTTCGCGCTGCTCGCCCAAGACCCAGGCGAAGCCCGAATACATCACCACCAGACAGACGAAAGTGAACAACACCACCATCCACGCCGGCACGATGCGCACCAGGCTGCGGCGCTGATCGTTGAGACCTTCCCAGTGCGGCGACAACTCACGCGGCACGTCGCCACGCAACTGACGGATCTGGCGGTACAAGGCATCGCGGATGCCTTCAAGCTCGAGCATGCCACGCGCCTGCACGCGGTACTTGCCCTCGAAACCGAGGGACAGGCACAGGTACATCAACTCGAGCATCGGCAAGTGCTTGACCGGGTTTTTCGACAGTCGATCGAGCAGCTGGAAGAACTTCTCGCCACCGAAGGTTTCGTTGTGGAAGCTGCTGAGCAGGCTCATCTGCGACCACTCGCTTTCGTTGCCCCACGGCGTGGTCACGACGGCTTCGTCGACCACGGTGCAGAGCACGTAACGCGCGGCCATCACCTGGCTGCTTTCAGCGCCGTTGTGCAAGGCGCGCACTTCAAACAGCTTAAGCCCGGCGGTCAGGCGCTCATTGAGCGCGTACAGGTCTTCGCGGGTTTCGCTGTGCTTGAGACGCACCACTTCCGAGAGCAGTTCGGACGAGGCGGCCACCAGCGAATTGAGGCTGATATTGAACGCCTCCGCCGGGCGCAGGCGCGCGGCGTAGATCATGCGTTCTTCCAGTTGCTCGAAACGCGGCGGCGCGGCGAAGTCCGTCAGCGGACTCGCCGCCGGGCCGTGGCCCTGGCGGTCGAGCAAGACCGTTTTGTCGTCCTGGCTGTATTCCGTTTCCTTGATCATGTCGGTCAGTTCCTGATGGCCCAGAATTTCAGTTCAAGCTCGGCGAATTCGCCGGACACGTGGAACGCGAAGCCGCCGGAGCGCTCTAGTTGTGCCAGGTCTTCGGAACTGAGTTCGAGGATGTATTTGGTTTTTTTGTAGTGGATGGATATATGGTGATTGTCCTTGTTGATCTGTTTGTTCTTGTTATCATT
>NZ_JBIWAL010000059.1:0-31596 GCF_044760045.1 Pseudomonas sp. NPDC098747
ATGAGGGTGCCCGGACCCGCTTTGAAGCTGTGCAGTACGCGCAGCGGTACGTTGTACTTGCCGGCGAATTCCACCGCACGGATCTGCAACACCTTGGAACCGAGGCTGGCCATTTCCAGCATCTCTTCGAAGGTAATCTTGTCCAGACGCTGAGCGACCGGCACGACACGCGGGTCGGTGGTGTAGACACCATCGACGTCGGTGTAGATCTGGCACTCGTCAGCTTTCAGCGCTGCAGCCAGTGCTACACCGGTGGTGTCGGAACCGCCACGACCCAGCGTGGTGATATTGCCGTGCTCGTCGACACCCTGGAATCCAGCGACAACAACAACGCGGCCTGTCTTCAGATCACCGCGAATCTTCTGGTCATCAATCTGCAAGATACGCGCTTTATTGTGTGCACTGTCCGTCAGGATCCGCACCTGATTACCGGTGTACGACACCGCCGGCACACCGCGCTTGATCAGCGCCATGGCCAACAGGGCAATCGTCACCTGCTCACCGGTGGAAACAATCACGTCCAGCTCACGCGGAACCGGTTGACCGTCGCCACTGATTTGCTTGGCCAGATCGATCAGACGGTTGGTTTCGCCGCTCATTGCAGACAGCACAACCACCAGGTCATCGCCGGCATCGCGGAACTTTTTAACCTTGTCGGCGACCTGCTCGATTCTCTCGACAGTACCGACCGAGGTGCCTCCAAATTTCTGTACGATCAAAGCCATTTCAAAGCCGCCTCAGCCCATGAAGGGCGCCATAATTACTCGAACAGCCACCGGGCCCGCCAATAGACTGCGGGCCCGATGCGCCGTCTTATAAACCCTGCTCGACGAATGGGACGGTCAGCGCCAGTGCGCCATCCAGCGCGCCGGCATCGACACCGCCGCCCTGCGCCATGTCCGGACGACCACCGCCCTTCCCGCCCACTGCCGCAGCAGCCTGTTTCATCAAATCACCGGCTTTGAGTTGGCCAGTCAGGTCTTTGGTTACGCCTGCAACCAGAACGACCTTTTCCTCATGGACACTGCCGAGCAGGATCACTGCGCGGCCGAGTTTGTTTTTCAGCTGATCAACCAGCGCCAGCAGCGCCTTGGCATCTTGACCGTCGAGACGCACAGCCAGCACCTTCACGCCTTTGACATCCAGTGCCGAAGCCGACAGATCGTCGCCCGCAGCGCTGGCTGCCTTGGCCTGCAACTGCTCGAGTTGCTTCTCCAGCAGACGGTTGCGTTCCAGCACGGCCGACAGCTTGTCGATCAGGTTGTCGCGGCTGCCCTTGACCAGGCTGGCCGCCTCCTTGAGTTGTTCTTCTGCAGCGTTCAAGTAGGCCAGTGCGGCTGCACCGGTGACTGCCTCGATACGACGCACGCCCGATGCCACACCGCCTTCGCTGATGATTTTCAGCAGGCCGATGTCGCCGGTGCGGTTGGCGTGGATACCGCCGCACAGCTCGACGGAGAATGCGCCACCCATGCTCAGCACGCGCACGTTGTCGCCGTATTTCTCGCCGAACAGCGCCATCGCGCCTTTGTTCTTGGCAGTTTCGATGTCGGTTTCTTCGGTTTCAACCGCGGAGTTCTTGCGAATCTCGGCGTTGACGATGTCTTCCAGTGCCTTGATTTGCTCAGGCTTGATCGCTTCAAAGTGGCTGAAGTCGAAGCGCAGGCGCTGACTGTCGACCAACGAGCCTTTCTGCTGAACGTGTTCGCCCAGCACCTGACGCAATGCGGCGTGCAGCAAGTGCGTCGCCGAGTGGTTCAGCGCAGTGGCGTGACGTACTTCGGCATCAACGTGGGTTTCAACCGGCGCGCCAATGGTCAGGCTGCCCGATGCCAACACGCCGTGGTGCAGGAACGCGCCGCCAGTCTTGGTGGTGTCGCGCACATCGAAACGTGCGTTGCCGGCCTGAAGGAAACCGCAGTCGCCGATCTGGCCACCGGATTCGGCGTAGAAAGGCGTCTGGTTGAGAACGATCACGCCCTCTTCGCCTTCACTTAATACGTCGACCGACTGGCCTTCTTTATAGATGGCAACGATTTTCGCCGAACCGCTGGTCGCGGCGTAGCCGGTGAACTCAGTGGCCACGTCGACTTTAACCAACGTGTTGTAGTCCAGACCGAACGAGCTGGCCGAACGTGCGCGGACGCGCTGAGCTTCCATCTCACGCTCGAAACCGGCTTCGTCGACGGTCAGGCTGCGCTCGCGGGCGATGTCAGCGGTCAGGTCCATCGGGAAACCGTAGGTGTCGTAGAGTTTGAACACCACGTCGCCCGGCACCACGGTGCCTTTGAGTTCCAGCAGATCCTGCTCGAGAATCTTCAGGCCGTGCTCCAAAGTCTTGGAGAACTGCTCTTCTTCGGCCTTGAGTACACGCTCGATGTTGCTCTGCTGCTTCTTCAGTTCCGGGAAGGCTTCGCCCATCTCGGCAACCAGCGCCGCGACGATCTTGTAGAAGAAGCTGCCGGTGGCGCCCAGCTTGTTGCCGTGACGGCAGGCGCGACGGATGATCCGGCGCAGCACGTAGCCGCGACCTTCGTTGGACGGCAGCACGCCGTCGGCGATCAGGAAACCGCACGAACGGATGTGGTCGGAAACAACCTTCAACGAAGACTGGTCGCCGTTTTCGCAACCGATTGCCTCGGCCGAAGCCTTAAGCAAGTTCTTGAACAGGTCGATGTCATAGTTGGAATTGACGTGCTGCATCACCGCACTGATCCGCTCCAGGCCCATGCCGGTATCGACCGACGGCGCTGGCAACGGATGCAACACGCCATCGGCGGTGCGGTTGAACTGCATGAACACGTTGTTCCAGATCTCGATGTAACGGTCGCCGTCTTCTTCCGGTGAACCCGGTGGGCCGCCCCAGATGTGGTCGCCGTGATCGTAGAAAATCTCGGTGCAGGGGCCGCATGGGCCGGTATCACCCATGGTCCAGAAGTTGTCGGACGCGTAAGGCGCGCCTTTGTTGTCGCCGATGCGGATCATGCGCTCGACCGGCACACCGATTTCTTTGGTCCAGATGTCATACGCTTCGTCGTCCGAGGCGTAGACGGTGACCCAGAGTTTTTCCTTCGGCAGTTGCAGCACGCCGGTCAGGAAGGTCCACGCGAAGGTGATCGCGTCTTTCTTGAAATAGTCACCGAAGCTGAAGTTGCCGAGCATTTCGAAGAACGTGTGGTGACGAGCGGTATAGCCGACGTTTTCCAGGTCGCTGTTCTTGCCACCGGCGCGCACGCATTTCTGGCTGCTCGTCGCACGGGTGTACGCACGTTTTTCCTGGCCCAGGAAGCAGTCCTTGAACTGGTTCATCCCCGCGTTAGTGAACAGCAGGGTTGGGTCGTTGCCCGGAATCAAAGAGCTGGAGGCTACACGGGTGTGGCCTTGCTCTTCGAAGAAGCGAAGGAAGGCTTCACGGATTTCTGCGCTGTGCATGAGGGTCTTCCACGGAGGCGGCGGCCAAAGGCCTGTTCGAAACGTCAATAGACGAAGCGACGGCAAAGGGCCGCATTATATCGGCCCTGCGCGCGGGGTACAGCGTGTTTATACGATAGAAACGGTCAATTGGACGGGTAACGCTGTCACTTGCGTGAAAACTCGACGAATGCCGCGATCACTTGTTGGATTTGCGAGTGATTGACGTCCATGTGCGTGACCATCCGCAGACGTGCGGCGGCGCTCAATTTGATCCCGCGCTCGGCGGCAAATGCCTTGATCGCCTCGGCTTTGTCGCCCATCTGCACATAAACCATATTGGTCTGCACCGGCTCGACGCTGAAACCGGCGCTACGTACGCCTTCGGCGAGAAATTGCGCGTTGGCGTGGTCATCTGCCAGACGCTCGACGTTGTGGTCCAGCGCATACAGCCCCGCCGCCGCCAGCAATCCGGCCTGACGCATGCCGCCGCCGACCATCTTGCGCAGGCGCCGAGCCTTGCCGATCAACTCGACAGAACCACACAATACCGAGCCCACCGGCGCGCCGAGGCCTTTGGACAGGCACACCGACACCGAGTCGAAGTGCTGGGTGATTTCCCGGGCATCAACGCCCAACTTGACCGCTGCGTTATACAACCGCGCGCCGTCCAGGTGCAGTTGCAAACCGTTGTCCTGGGTGAATTTGCGCGCGCGGGCCAGATACTCCAGCGGCAACACTTTGCCTTGCATGGTGTTTTCCAGCGCCAGAAGCCGGGTCCGGGCGAAATGGAAGTCATCTGGCTTGATTGCCGCCGCGACCTGTTCCAGATCAAGCGAGCCGTCAGCCTGCACTTCCAGCGGCTGCGGCTGGATCGAACCAAGCACGGCCGCGCCACCCCCCTCGTACTTATAGGTGTGCGCCTGTTGGCCGACGATGTACTCATCACCGCGCTCGCAATGCGCCATCAACCCCAGCAGGTTGCTCATGGTGCCGGTCGGCACGAACAACGCGGCAGCGAAACCCAGCCGTTTTGCCAGTTCCGCTTCCAGACGATTGACCGTCGGATCTTCGCCGTAGACGTCGTCACCGGTGTCCGCCGCAGTCATTGCGTCGAGCATGGCGGGAGTCGGTTGGGTGACGGTGTCGCTGCGAAGATCGATAACACTCATGAACCTGGCCTCAAGTCAGCAGGGGAATTCCCTTTACGAAGTTGAATTACTGCGGTCATCGCACCGATTAATCAAGCCCTGAACAAGGAAAAAGGCACCTTACTCCTTGAGAACGCACAGCCTATGTGGGAGCGAGCTTGCTCGCGAAAGCGGATTCGCAGTCAGCATCCGCGTTGAATGTTAAACCGCTTTCGCGAGCAAGCTCGCTCCCACAGGTTCTGTGCAGGGCTGGAAAATATGTGTTAAAAACGCTTCGTCGCCCAAAAAGGGGCGGCAAAAACGTTCTCAGGGCGGGGTGCAATTCCCCACCGGCGGTAATTGCGCGCAATGCGCATAGCCCGCGAGCGCTTGGCGACGAACACGGCTTTGGCCGGTGATCGAAGGCAAGGTCAGCAGACCCGGTGTGATCCCGGGGCCGACGGTCATAGTCCGGATGAAGAGAGAACGGGATGAACGCCAAAGGGCCGTCCGCGTGCATTCGTGCGAGCGTGCGTACCCTTGAATCCCTTTCGATTCATAACGCCCTGTTTTTCACACAAACAGGAGTCAGAACATGCAACCCACCGCTATCGACAGCAAAAGCAAACACCCTCACGGCGAGCGCGTCGCGTTCATCCAGGCCTGCTGGCACAAGGAAATCGTTGATCAGAGCCGTAAAGGCTTCGTCGCGGAAATGCTCGCTCAGGGTTATCAGGAATCGGACATCGACTTCTTTGAAGTTGGCGGCGCCTTCGAAATGCCCCTGCACGCCAAACTGCTGGCCAAATCCGGGCGTTACTCCGGAATCGTCGCGGCAGCCCTGGTAGTGGACGGAGGGATCTACCGTCACGAGTTCGTCGCCCAGTCGGTCGTCAGCGGCCTGATGCAGGTTCAGCTGGAAACCGAGGTGCCGGTGTTCTCGGTGTCACTGACCCCGCACCACTTCCATGCCGGCGAAGAACACCAGAAGTTCTTCTTCGAGCACTTTGTGCACAAGGGTCAGGAAGCGGCGAAGACGTGTGCGGATACATTGAAAAAGGTTCGCGCGTTGCGCCGTAGTGAGCCGCGTGCGGTAGCGGTCTGATCCGCTGATGAGTGAGATATCTGATCTCACTCAAAACCACTGTGGGAGCGAGCTTGCTCGCGAAAGCGGTCTGACAGCCAACAGAGATGTTGAATGACAGATTGCATTCGCGAGCAAGCTCGCTCCAACAGTTTTTTGTGTCAGCTCCAAGATCGAGTCAGGCGAGGTTTTCGTCTGTGGCCGGGACGATCAGGATGCCCGCGCGCAAGCCATTCTTGACCTTGGGATTGGGGAAGATGATCCGTGCGCCCTGCTCTTCGATGATCCAGCGGGTATTGGCCAGGTCTTCGGCCAGCACATAGCCCACTTCCAGCTCCGAAAAGTTTTCGACGTCCTGCGGCAGGTTCAAGTGGAACGCATCGCTGTGCTTGATGATTTCCCGCGCCACGCTGAACAGCTGCAAACCGTCCAGCCCTTCTGCGGCCACCTCCGGCTCAGTGCCTTCTATGATCTGCTGCAGACGGGTCTCCAACAGGGAAACGTTGACCCCGTCGTTCTGCCCGAACGGCCGCGCCTTGCCCAGTTCCAGCGTGAAAGACTCGGCACCTAGCTTGTCGTAGGTGTACGAGCTGAACACGATCGATGGCTTGTTCTGCAACAACACCGCTTCCATGCCGGCTGCGCGCAGACGCGCCAGTTCCAGCCGTGAATGCTGGCGACCTTCCTTCCACGGATACAGGGCGAACTGCTCGATCTTCGAACCACGAATCGCGGTGTGCAGATCGTAATGCAGACGCTGGCGATCCGGCTGACTGAAGAAAACCGCCGCCAATCGTTCCAGCTCACAGGCACGCAACGCTTCGCTGCCGCTGCTTTGTTCGTGACGGCCGTTGAACAGCCGATTGACGTCCTGCTCGATAAAGCGCTCGCCTTTGCGAATCGCCTCGGGGTTGCCGAACAGGAACAGAATGCGTGCGCGCGGCTTCAGATCGCCGCGAGCGATGTCGTGCAGCAGTCGATCAAGCAACTCGATCGGCGCTGTTTCGTTGCCGTGGATGCCTGCCGACAGCAGCAGGTCCAGGCCATTGTCACGCGCTTCGGGAGGCCGGACTTCCAGCGCCCCCTCGCTCAACCAGCGCATGCGCACGCCTTCGACAGTCAGTTGAGTCTTCTCCGCCGGTTCGCGGCCGGCGAGGGTCAGTTCAAGCAGTTTGCCGAGGGCGAGCATAGAGCGGTTTCCTTAGTGGTCGTGGTTGCAATCCGGGCCGTGCACGTGATCTTCGTCGTCGCCGACTTCAGCCGGTTCCATTTCCAGTTGCAGACTTACCAGATTAGTCGCCAATGGGCGCAACAGCAGGTTGGCGTATTCGGCATCACCTTCTTCGACGTCTACGCCGATCAGCAGTTGGCCGCGGCCGTCTTGCTGGATCCACAGCTCTTTGCCTTGCCACAGGACCGCGACGCGGGTGCAGGAAGTTTCCAGTTGCGTGCCGTCGGTGTCTTCAAGGATCAGCTGCAGGGAATCGCTCATGTTTTTACTCTCTTTGGGAGACAAGCCGCGCGCAGCATTCAAGCGACGCGCCGGCCATCAATTGATCTGGAATGGATAAACCGCGCCCAGTTTAAGGATTTGCGTCAGTTCATCCAGTGCCGTCCGGCATTCAAGCAGCAATTGCGGGTCCGCCAGATCGGTTTCGCTCAAGCGGTCGCGGTAGTGCTTTTCAACCCATGC
The DNA here is from genome assembly GCF_044760045.1 of Pseudomonas sp. NPDC098747. Classification (NCBI taxonomy): domain Bacteria; kingdom Pseudomonadati; phylum Pseudomonadota; class Gammaproteobacteria; order Pseudomonadales; family Pseudomonadaceae; genus Pseudomonas; species Pseudomonas sp. NPDC098747. The sequence goes on from NZ_JBIWAL010000059.1 coordinate 7,319, forward strand.
GGTTAACGAACCGTACAACGGTGCCGTCATGATAACCCCTGGGTTGACCGCCGCCAGTTCGGTTTCGTTAAGCGCAACGCGCAGTCGCAGGCACGCCGGGCCACCGCCGTTCTGCATGCTTTGCTTGAGGTCGAAGACCTTCACTTCGCGGATCAGACCGCCGGAGCTGGTCAGGCCTTGCAGGTAGTTCCACACGCGCTCGTTTGCCTGGCACTCTTGCGGCACGATCAACAGCATCGAGCCGTCAGGACGCGACAGCAACTGACTGTTGAACAGGTACGACCGCACTGCGTCATCCACGGTGACTGCCGAACGCGGCACACAGATCGACTGGAAATTGCCGCCGACCTTGGCGAGTTTGCCTTGCAACTCGGCCAGCATCTGCTCGGTGTCGAGGAACGCGTCCTCGTGATAGAACAGCGCTTCGCCGTTACCCACAGCAATCACGTCGTTATGGAAAACACCCTGATCGATCACGCTCGGATTCTGCTGCGCATAGACCACGCCTTCGTCACGCAGACCGTGCAGACGCGCAACAGCTTGCGACGCTTCCAGAGTCTGGCGTGCCGGGTACTTTTGCGGCGCCGGATAGCGGTTGTCGAAGGCACTGCGACCGAACACGAAAAACTCGACGCCAGCCTCACCGTATTCACGGCAGAAACGCGTGTGGTTGGCTGCGCCTTCGTCACCGAACTGCGCCACCGCAGGCAGAGCCGCGTGATGGGCGAAGTGTTGCTGATTGGCGAACATCGCGCCGAGTACGCGGCTGGTGGTCGGGTGCTCGATGCTGCGGTGGTATTTGCAGTTAAGGTTGGCAGCAGTGAAATGCACGCGACCGTCAGCGGTGTCGGCGCTCGGGCTGACGGTGGCGGCGTTGGCCACCCACATGCTCGACGCCGAGCAACTGGCAACCAGCAGCGGCATCGCTTCTTTGGCGGCACGCTCGATCACTTGAGCGTCGCTGCCGCTGAAACCCAGACGGCGCAGTGCGGCCACGTCCGGGCGTTCTTGCGGTGCCAGCACGCCTTGCTGAAAGCCCATTTCCATCAGCGCTTTCATTTTTGCCAGGCCTTGCAGCGCGGCTTCCTTCGGGTTCGAGGATTGCTGGCTGTTGCTCTGGGACGCGACGTTGCCGTAGGACAAACCGCCGTAGTTATGGGTCGGCCCCACTAGACCGTCAAAATTGACTTCATAGGATTTCATCAGCGAGGCTCCACGAGAATCTGTTGTTATAGGCATCGAGTAACAATTCTTTGAGACCGAGGTGAGGCCTTCGCGAGCAAGCTCGCTCCCACATTGGAATGCATTTCCCTGTGGGAGCGAGCTTGCTCGCGAATGGGCATCACGCCATCTTCACGCCAGGCGTCAATGTCGCAGGCATCACCAGGCTCGGCGTTTCCAGCGACGCCACCGGGTACGCGCAGTAATCCGCCGCGTAGTAGGCGCTGGCGCGATGGTTGCCAGAGGCACCCACACCGCCGAACGGTGCGCTGCTCGCAGCACCGGTCAGTTGCTTGTTCCAGTTGACGATACCGGCGCGGCTTTGCAGCCAGAACTGCTGATAACGGTCTTCAGAATCTGACAACAGGCCAGCGGCCAAACCGTAAGCAGTGTCATTGGCCTCGCTGATCGCCGCTTCGAAATCGGCGTAACGAATCACTTGCAACAACGGGCCGAACAGTTCTTCGTCCGGACGCTCGGCAACCGCCGTCACATCAACAATGCCCGGCGTCAGCAGCGCGGATTGCGCCTGTGGCTGAGTCATTTCCAGCAGAGACACGGCGCCGTTGGCCAACAGATGTTCTTGCGCGTCCATCAACGCTTTCGCCGCACCAAGGGAAATCACCGAGCCCATAAACGGCGCGGGTTGCTGATCGAACGCTCCTACTTCAATGGTCGCGCTGACTTCAACCAGACGCTTGAGCAGGCTGTCGCCCCACGCGCCTTGCGGCACAAGCAGACGACGGGCGCAGGTGCAACGCTGGCCGGCAGAAATGAACGCCGACTGAATGATCGTGTAAACCGCCGCATCCAGATCCGCAACCTGATCGACCACCAGCGGATTGTTGCCACCCATTTCCAGGGCAAGAATCTTGTCCGGACGACCGGCGAACTGCTGATGCAGATGATTGCCTGTGCGGCTGGAGCCGGTGAAGAACAGACCATCGATGCCGGCGTTAGCAGCCAGCGCGATGCCGGTTTCGCGAGCGCCTTGCAGCAGGTTCAACACGCCTGCGGGCAGGCCGGCTTCGATCCAGCACTTGACCGTCAGCTCAGCGACTTTCGGCGTCAGTTCACTTGGTTTGAACAGCACGCTGTTACCGGCCAGCAGCGCAGGCACGATGTGACCATTCGGCAAGTGACCCGGGAAGTTATAAGGGCCGAACACCGCCACCACGCCATGCGGCTTGTGGCGCAATACCGCGGTGGCGTCGCCCAATGGGCCGCTCTTCTCGCCTGTGCGTTCGCGGTAGCTCTGCACCGAGATCGCGATCTTGTTGACCATGCTGGTGACTTCGGTGGCGGCTTCCCACATTGGCTTGCCGGTTTCTTCACCGATGGTGCGGGCCAGTTCGTCAGCGTGGTTTTTCAGCGCTGCGGCGAACGCTTCAAGAACGCTGATGCGCTCTTCCAGCGTACGACGCGCCCAACCCGGAAACGCCTGACGTGCAGCCTGCACCGCCGATTCAACCTGAGCGGCAGTCGCGCCCTCCCCCGACCACAGCACTTGCTGGGTCACCGGGTTCAGCGATTGAAAGGCTTCGCCCTGGCCAGCCAGCCACTCACCTGCGATGTATAGCGAATTCATTATTTCGACTCCCGAGCAGCGGACAACGCCACGGCGCGAACCTGGTCGCCTGCGTTGAGTTGAAGACGTTTGGCAGTCTGCGAATCGACCACCAGCGTGCCGGCGGCCAGACGGGCCGGCGCGGCGGTGATGCGGCAATCTTCGCGTTTGCGGTTATGGATGATGAACGGCGTGGCGTCATCGCCCGGCGTACCAATGGCCAGCACCAGCGCTTCGCTGTCACGCACCGCGCGGATCTTGCTGGTCTCGCATTCAATCCCGGGACCGGCGTCGAAGATGTCGACGTAACCCTGATAGCTGAAGCCTTCGCTTTTGAGCATCGCCAGCGCCGGTTCGGTGTCCGGGTGAACCTGACCGATCACATTGCGCGCGTCTTCCGATAGGAAGCAGGTGTACAGCGGGAATTTCGGCATCAGTTCAGCGATGAACGCCTTGTTGCCGACACCGGTCAGGTAATCGGCCTGGCTGAATTCCATTTTGAAGAAGTGACGCCCCAGGCTTTCCCAGAATGGCGAGCGGCCGGCTTCATCGGACACACCGCGCATTTCGGCGATGATCTTGTTGCCGAACAACTCCGGGAACTCGGCGATGAACAGCATCCGCGCCTTGGACAGCATGCGACCGTTGAGGCCGTTGCGGTAATCGGCGTGCAGGAACAGCGAGCACAGCTCGGAGTTGCCGGTCAGGTCGTTGGCCAGGAACAGCGTCGGAATCTCGCGATAGATGTTCAGCTCTTGCGAAGCGCTGACGGTCAGGCCGACACGGAAGTTGTACCAAGGCTCACGCAAACCGACCGCGCCGGCAATGGCAGAAATCCCCACCACGCGACCGTCGTCGTCTTCGAGCACGAACAGGTAGTCCGCATCGCCACGGCCAGCTTCGCCGCGAAAGGTCTTCTCGGCCCAGCCAACCCGGTGGGTCAGGCGCTCTTCGTTGGCCGGCAAGGTTGTCAGGCCGGTGCCGGTGCTGCGGGCCAGGTCGATCAGCGCGGATAAATCGCTGCTGCGTACGGGACGAACAATCATGCTATCTCCTCAAACGGGCCGCCTTCGGCCACCCGTAAAACTCGCTAAGGCGTTAAACCGCCACCAGGCGCACGCTGGCACCTTCACCGACGCCCAAGGCTTCGGCCGCTTCCAGATCCAGGGTCACCGGTTTACCCGGCGCGTAATCCAGTTCAAGCAACACGGCGCGGTAATCCTGCAACTGCGCGTTGGCCACCAGATACTGACGCCCGGCACCTTTGACCGGCTCGCCGATCTTCACCGGCACTACCCGGCTCTGGGCGATCGAACGGATCCCCGAAACGCGCGCATGCAGGGTCGGGCCACCGTCGAAAATATCGATGTAGTGATCGGTCTCGAAGCCTTCGCGCATCAGGATGTCGAAGGTGATCTGCGCACGCGGGTGCACCTGGCCCATCGCCTCTTGAGCGGAATCCGGCAGCAGCGGCACGTAAATCGGGTAATGCGGCATCAGCTCGGCAAGGAACGTACGGCTCTTCAAGCCACACAGGCGTTCGGCCGCAGCGTAGTTGAGGTCGAAGAAGTTGCGACCGATAGCGTCCCAGAACGGCGAGTCGCCATTTTCATCGCTGTAACCAACGATCTCGGTCACCACCGAATCAGCGAAACGCTCCGGGTGGCTGGCGACAAATAGCAAGCGACCACGGGAATTGAGTTCCGACCACGGCGAGCCGACCAATTCGCGCTGCACATAGAAACTGGTCAGCAAGCTGTTGCCGGTCAGGTCATGGCACTGCGAGAGCACGTGGATCTTGTTGTGGATCTTCAGCTCGCGGGAAGCGTGGACGAAGGTCTCGTTACGGAAGCTGTAGAACGGTTCCGAATAACCAGCCGAAGCAACGATGGCCGAGCAGCCGACCAGTTTGCTGGTGCTGGTGTCTTCGAGGACGAAGAAGTAACTCTCTTCACCGTTGAAACTCACTTCGGCGGCGAACGAGGCTTCGCTCGCGGCGATCTTGTCGCTCAGACGTTCCACGTCATCCGGCAAGGAAGTGACACCAATCGGGCTGTCCGCAGCCAGACGCTGTACCTCGCCCAGATCAGCCATTTGCGCGGGGCGCATCACCAGCATGGTGTCACTCCTTTCTCTTATAAATTTCACAGAAGATGAAAATCCCGGGCCACTTCCCAGGGGAAGCAGGGGTAAAGCTGTTTGTGGCGAGGGGATTCATCCCCGCTGGGTCGCGCAGCCGCCCTAAATCCAGTCACCGCGCACTCAATTGTGCGTTCACGGATTCAGGGGCGCTTCGCACCCCAACGGGGATAAATCCCCTCGCCACAGGGGCTCATTCCCAAATCAATCTGGCCCGAAACAAAAATTGGTTCGGCGCCTGAAATGCTCAGGCGTCGAAGGGTCTATCAGGCTTGCGTCAGTTTCGCTGCGGCACGTTCGAAGCGGTCGAGACCGGCATCGATATCAGCATCTTCCACCACCAGACTCGGGGCGAAACGGATCACGTCCGGGCCAGCTTGCAGAATCATCAGACCTTCTTGTTCAGCGGCGTTGAAAATGTCTTTGGCCTTGCCTTTCCAGGCATCGCTCAGCACGCAACCGATCAACAGACCGAGACCACGCACCTGAGTGAACAGGCCGTACTTCTCGCCGATCTGCTCAAGGCGAGCCTTGAACTTGTCGTGCTTGCTGTTGACACCAGCCAACACCTCAGGGGTGTTGATCACATCGATCACCGCTTCTGCCACTGCGCACGCCAACGGGTTGCCGCCGTAAGTGGTGCCGTGGGTACCGACGACCAGATGCTTGGCCAGCGCTTCGGTGGTCAGCATGGCTGCGATCGGGAAACCACCTCCCAGGCTTTTGGCGCTGGTCAGGATATCCGGGGTCACGCCGTAATGCTGGTAGGCGAACAGCTTGCCACTACGGCCCATGCCGGTTTGCACTTCGTCGAACACCAGCAGCGCGTTGTTCGCGTCGCACAGTTCACGGGCACCTTGCAGATAAGCCAGTTCAGCCGGCAGCACGCCGCCCTCGCCCTGGATAGGTTCCAGGACAACCGCACAGGTCTTGTCGGAAACAGCGGCTTTCAGCGCAGCCAGATCGTTGTAAGGAACGTGGGTGATGCCAGTGATTTTCGGGCCGAAACCGTCGGAGTACTTCGACTGGCCACCAACGTTGACGGTGAACAGGGTACGGCCGTGGAAGCTGTTCAGCGCGGCAATGATTTCGTACTTCTCGCTGCCGAAACGGTCGAATGCAACGCGACGGGCCAGCTTGAACGCGGCCTCGTTGGCTTCAGCGCCGGAGTTGCAGAAGAACACTCGTTCGGCGAACGTGGCGTCGATCAGCTTGTGCGCCAGGCGCAGGGCTGGCTCGTTAGTGAACACGTTGGATACGTGCCACAGCTTGTTCGCTTGTTCGGTCAAGGCACCGACCAGCGCCGGATGCGCATGGCCCAATACGTTGACGGCAATGCCGCCGGCGAAGTCGATCAGCTCGCGGCCGGCCTGATCCCAGACACGGGAACCGGCGCCACGCACAGGAATGAAAGCGGCGGGTGCGTAGTTGGGAACCATAACCTGGTCGAAATCGGCGCGTTGTACCGCAGCATGCTCAACGGACATCGGAGTCTCCTGATGAGGGCCACCCGCCGGAAACTGGCGAGCGATGGGGGGATTGTAAGGACAGTTTTCAGCCCGGCCTTGCCGCCAGGCGACAACTTCTTATAGCGCCAACCCCGGATTTTCCCGGGTTTACGGCAATGCGACAAATAGCGTCGCAAAGGCGCAGTTTAAACTGCCGCCGCCGATTTGCGGCAGGCCCGGGAGGATATCAATTCAACCCGGTGCCAGAGGTATATATATGTACCGCACCGCCATCGCATGATTCTGATTTGCTAGGGCCTTTCCAGACGCCAAGGAATGGCCACGATGCACCCAATCACAGAACGGCGACCCGCCCACCTTCCTGAATTCCCCCAACGCGAACTTCCCGACAACCATTATCTGCCGCTCAAAGCCGCCATCCCCGACTGGCTCGGCAACGCTTCTGCCGCCAAGCGCGAGTCTTTTGGGCGCCAGGCCCCCTTCCTGCCGCCCAAACTGCAAGCGGCCACGGACGACAAGCATCAGGCGCTCATGGCCCTGAACGCGGCGCACTGGACCGCGCAAAACGATGTCGAGAAACGCCTTGAGCATCTGCAAGACGCCAGCGCCTTCGCCGAACCGCTGCTCAGGGCGGCGCTGAAAGAGGAATTCGATCTGGAGCTGAACGTCAGGACAACCTTCGTGCGTCTTTACGTACCCGCGAAAACGCCATGGTTTCCGATCAAAACCGGTGCCCGGGCCTGGACGGTCTCGTTATTGGAAGCGGCGCTGCACAACTTCGAGGAAGCGGAAACCGAAGATGGCGCCTATGACCCCGAATCGACCTTCATCACCCAACCCGATGCCAGAGGGCAGTTCGATACCTTGCCGTCGCTTAACGCCAAACTGAGCATCGCGGCGTTTACCAAGCTGTGCCGCACGTTGGATATCGGCGCTCAATATCAGACCTATCTGCGCGAATATCTCGGATCCGGAAATGCGGTCGTCGCAGCCGTGCTGCGGCAAAAAATCGACCAGAGCCAGCAAGCAGCGATGAAAGCCGCCCTGCAATGGGCGCGGATGAACGGCGACATCAGCGAGGACAATTTCCTGGAGGTCGTTGGCCTGCTCGATGCAGTGCCAGGCACGCAACCGTATCAGCTCGGATTGAAATGCCACGACCTGACGATGCTGGAAATGCCCCTGACCGGCATTGTCGTTTTTGCTCCCGACCTGCTTGAGCCGCGATCGTCGGCACGCTTGGTCGCCTATGTACCGGATGACCCCGAACACCCGATCAAGGAATACGCCTCGACCATCGAACTGCGCATCGAACTCACCCGCCAACTGCGTTCCAGTGATCATCAAAAATTCTTCAGCCGGTTCGTCAACCTTGAGCAGCGCGGTGCATTTTTTGCCACGCTGAACAGTCGCCTGAGCGAGATGAAGTGGCACGAGCCGGTGGCCGGCAGCGGCGAACCGCCATGGCGCGACACCCCGCGCGAGCAGCCTAAACTTCAACTCACCTGCACACCGATCAGCGCCCCACTGTGGCAGCACCTCTATCAGGGCAAACTGAACAAGATCCTCAATGATGCTGCAGCCATCGCCGTGCCGACCGCCTCGGTCGACCAGAAAGCGCGCTGGGCGTTCTGGGAATCGGTCGTCAATATTGTCTCGACGATCCTGCAGACCGTCGCGCTCATCATCGCGCCGTTTGTGCCCGGTCTGGGCGAACTGATGATGGCCTACATGGCTTATCAACTGCTCGACGAAGTGTTCGAGGGCATCATCGATTGGGCGCAAGGCCGAACCACAGCAGCGTTCGAACACCTGATGGGCACGCTCGAATCACTGATTCAGCTAGGCACCTTTGCCATCGGCGGGGCGATTGGCGCAGGCGAGTTTCGCAATATCCTGCCCAAGGAAATCGTCGAGTTCATCGACCGCTTCAAGCCTGTCGAAATGCCCAGCGGCCAGACCAAATACTGGGAACCGGACCTGACACGGTATGAGCAGACAACCTCGCCCGCCGCCGATTCCGCACCTAATGAGCTGGGCCTGCACACGCACGAGGGCAGTCAACTGCTGACTCTCAATGACGCGCATTTTGCCGTGAACGAAACAACGGATGCCGGCGAATACCGGATTGCCCACCCAACCCAACCCGACGCTTATCAACCCAGGGTGCGCCATAACGGCGACGGCGCCTGGCACAGCGAAATCGAGCAACCGCTGACGTGGGACAGGCCAACGGCGCTGCGCCGAATCGGTCATTCGGTCGAGTCGTTTTCAGCGGCCCGACGTGAAACGATCCTGCAGGTCAGCGGCCTCGACGAAGAAATCCTGCGCACCATGCACGTCGATCAGGAATCGATCCCGCCGCTGCTGGCGGACAGCATCCAGCGTTTCAAGATCAATCAGGATCTGCAACGCTTCACCGACGATTTGCACAGCGAGCTGCCCGAGGCCTATCTGCACGTCGACCCGATTCTACAGTTGCAACTGTTGAGCGAGCATGGCCGCTGGCCGAGCAGTCAGCGCTTGCGCCTGCTCGACTCGCAGGGCGAACTCGTCTGGCAGTCATCCAGCGATGAAAGCTTGCCGCTGACCGTCATTCGCCAAGGCAGCCTCAAGGACGGCGACCTGCTCAAGACTCTGCTTTCTTCCCTCGACGATCAGCAAGCCAAAGCCCTGCTCGGCGAAGCGTTCTCCGGTCCGATGCTGGCACTGGATGTACGTAGCCAGACGCTAAGAAAACAGCTGGCACAGATCGCCACGCAGCAACGAACCTCAATCTTCGAATCCCGCTACGACGCCCTTCAGCGCAATGACGATCCGCTGGCGCAGCGGCTCGCGCAACACGATGCAGGATTGCCCGCCAGCATCACCCGCGAACTGCTCGGCACCGCAACCGGCGATGAACTGCTGCAAATTAACGAGAGTCAGTTGCCCCCACGCCAACAGGCGCTCATGCAACTGGCCAATCAAGAGCTGCGGGTCACCCGCGCGTACGAAGGACTGCAACTGGACTCGGTCAACAATCCGGATACAGACACCCTGGCACTGCACAGCCTCAAACGCCTGCCCGGCTGGAGCGGTGACGTGCGGTTGGAGATTCGCGGCGGGCACTACGAAGGACGGTTACTCGACAGCACTGGCGGCATGGAGGCGTCCATTCAAAAAGTTCTGGTGCGGCAGAGCGATGGCACCTACCAGCCCTACGACGAGCGGGGCCAGGAGCTGCATTCTGCGACCGATTTCTACTCCAGCGTTCTCCATGCACTGCCGGATAGCGAGCGGCAACACCTGAACATCCAGATTGGCCAGGGCGACAGACTAAAAGCGACGATCCGCGAGCGGCCGGTGGAGCGCAACGAACTGCGCGTGGCCATTTCTCCAGTGCCGATTCCCGAACCTGCCGTGGACACACTGCGGCTCGTGGGACGTGGTGGTCGTCATGGGGGGAACGACGTTGAAGCGGCATATTTCTTCGGCGCGCCGGACGGCACTACAACAGACATAGAAAGGGTACGGGTGATTTTTCCAACCTATACCCCTGAAGACGCACAGGCATTCGCTGCCCGGTTTCAGCATGAACCTGGCGGGCTGAGCAATGAACTGTCGCGCTTGCGAACGGAACTCACCCGACTCAAGGACGACCTGCGGCGCTGGAAGAACGAGGCGCCCGCAAATGACCCCGTCACCGGCTTAGCGCTGACGGACATCCAACGCCGCGCCGCGGTGCAAAACCGTGCACTTTTCAAAAAAGCCGTTGAACGTTGCTGGCGCAGAGAAACAGCTGGGGCCGACAGCTACATGCTGCAGATTGAAGAGCCGGTGATCGGAGACCTGCCGATACTGGAAGCCGATTTCAGCCATGTCACCCTGCTCTCCTTCAAGGGCAATGCCGGTACCCGTGGTGTCGAGCGTTTTCTGCAGTCTTTTCCGTCCCTGCGCTACCTCGATATGCATGACCTGAACCTGCCCGATTTGCCACAGAGCTTTGACGCTATGCCGCAGCTGCAGCATCTTGCGCTGCGCAACTGCGGCATAAAGCTCTCCGCCTCGGACGTCGCCGGCTTCCCGGCCATGGAACAGCTTTCGATCCTTGATCTGCAAGACAACCCGCTGGGCGTACCGCCCGACATTCACAGCATGCCTGCCTTGCACTACCTCAACCTGGACAACACCGGTATCTCCACTACGCCTCCGGGCTTGCTCGATCATCCGAACCTCTTTACCGGCAAGTTCGATGGCAACCTGATCACTGAAATACCCGAAGAGTTGCTGACGTCATCGCACTATTTGGCCGGGAGACTGAGCTTTGCCAACAACCCGCTATCCGCCGCCACCCGGGAGTCGATCAAGACCCTCTACAACCGAACGCACAAACATTTCGGAGTAATGATCGAGCAGGCTGACATTCAGCGCGCGACCGAGCTGTTTCCAACGCTGAGTGCTGAACAGGCGAATGACCTGCTTTACCAATTGCCCGGCACACTGGCCCAGGGTCGAGGCCAACTCGCCGACTGGGAGGCAGAGCTCACTCAATTACGCGCTGATCTCAGGCGATGGAAAACCCAGATCCCCGAGCACTCTGCCACCAGCGACCAACCTTTGAATCTCAATGAGGAGGTAAGCGAACGTCTGGCGAGGGAGGCCTTCGCCGAAAAAATGGAACACTTCTGGCGTAACAGGTTGCCGCGCCAGCCTGGTACCAGAGACAGCCATCTGGTGGCGACCCTTGAGTTCATGGGTGACATGCCAGTGCTCAACGCAGACTTCAACCATGTGACCCGCTTGACGCTTAACGGCAACAAGAGCGTCACGGCGATGACGCCGTACCTGCAACAGTTCCGCGATCTGACCATTCTTGAACTGCGCTCTTTCGATTTGGAGCCGAGTTTCCTGCCATCCCTCGACCTGTCCCGACTCAACGCACTGGAGCTGAAGAGCTGCGGTTTGGTCCTGACGCCTGAAAATCAGGCTGCCCTAATGACCATGAACCAGATCGAGCTACTGGAGCTGAGCGACAACCCGTTAGCCTCCCTGTTTGATTTGAATCTTTTGCCCACGCTCACGAGCATCGACTTGTCCCTGACCGGCATCAACCAGTTGCCATCCGGGCTTCTCGATCTTCCCGAACTGCAAATCGCGGTTCTGCGCGACAACTTCATCACTGAGTTGCCGGAAGCAATGTTCGAGTTACCGCTGGACCGCACCCGAGGATTCGACTTTGCCGACAATCCGCTTTCTACCGAGTCGCGCAACCGGATTAAAACCTACTACCGCAAGACCAGTCATGACTTCGAAGTGTCGGCAGACAGCGCCGATATCGAACTGGCCAAACAGCTGTTTCCGTCGCTCGACGCGCAGGACGCGAGCAACATGATCTACACCCTGCCGGGAACGTTGGCAGAGGGTCGAATTCAGCTGCAACGCTGGCAAATCGAGAGGGAAACCCTACGGGCGGATCTGTCTACGTGGAGCACCCAGGGCTCGGCTCATCATCCGGTGACCGGCGAAGTGCACACGCCCGGCGACTTTCTCAATGACTACCGCGCACGATCAGACTTTCGCGAGCAGCTTTTACGATTCTGGGAAAGTCGCTCGGACGCCACCAACACGCGAAATGACTTCTTCGAAGCGAGCTTGGCCTTCTCGGGAGAAATGCCGAGGTTGACGGCCGACTTCAATCACGTTTTGACGCTGGATTTAACCGGCGGCGCGGGCATCAGTGAAGTCGGCAGGTTTCTTGAGCTTTTCCCGCATGTGCAAACTTTGGAAATGCGCGATTTCGCACTGGGTCAAATGCCTGAAAACCTGTCTCGCCTGACGGAACTCAAGGAGCTGACGCTGACAAACTGTGGCGTCACGCTGACAGCCGACGGGCAGAGCGTTCTGGAAGCCCTGAGTGATCTTGAGTTGCTTGATCTGAGCAACAACCCGCTGGGGATGGCGCCCAATGTGGAAACAATGCCGCAGTTAAATGACGTTCGCTTGTCCAACACCGGTATTTCCAGCTTGCCTGACGGCATCGCCGATCATCCTAACCTGCGCAATGTCTTGCTCGATGGCAACGGGATCATCGATCTGCCCGACACGTTCTTCGAGGTCGATCCGGATCTTGCCGATGGCATCGATCTGGCGGGTAATCCGTTGTCCGCCACCAGTCGCAATCGAATCAAGGGCAATTACCACGCACTCAACCATTTCGGGGTGCTACCCGAGGCCGCCGACATCGCCAGAGCCAAGACACTGTTTCCGGTATTGAAGACCGAAAGCGCCGTCCACATGATCTATTCACTGCCCGGTTCGCTGGAGGCTGGCAGCGCTCAGTTGCTGCGTTGGGAAGCGGAGATAGCGACGATGATCAGCGACCTCGCTGTGTGGGCCGAGCGCATTCCGCCGCGCGACCCGACCACGGGTGATTTCATCCATCCGTTCGAAAGAGCTGCACAGCATTTTGCCAGGACAGATTTCAGCGTAGACCTGCAGACTTTTTGGCGCCGCCGATTTGTCGACAAAACCGAACTACGTTCAAACATATTCGTTACCCAACTCGGATTTACCGGCGACATGCCGACGCTGAGCGCTGATTTCAGTCACGTCACCCAGATATCCTTGCGGGGCAATGATGCGCTGAAAGTGTCTGACGGCTTTCTGAATTGCTTCAGCAGGCTACACGCAATGGAGTTGCGCAACTTCGCATTGGGTCGAATTCCCTCGGCGCTTAATCGGATGCCTACGCTCAAATCGCTGGTGCTCAGTAGTAGCGGTGTGATGTTCGATGCCGAGGGGCAAGCTACGCTTTCTTCGCTATCGCGACTCAGGGCATTGGATCTCTCCAACAATCCACTGGTCGACGCGCCAGACATCTCGGCGCTGACGGACCTGATGTTCCTGGACCTTTCCAAAACAGCGATCGACCGTGTTCCACCCGGAATCTCCAGCCTTCCAAATCTGGAGGACGTGATGCTCAATAACAACAACATCAGCGAACTGCCTGATGAGCTTTTCAATCTGCCCGCCGCCATCGGCCAGAACATCGACTTGCATGACAACCCGATCTCGGCAGTTGCGCGGGAGCGGATCAAAACCTGCTACCAAACCAATGGCCATGCGTTCGGCGTGCCGGTCGAAGCCATGGACAGTGAGTTAGCCCTGACGCTTTATCCGAGGTTGACCGAAAACCAAATCAACGAGCTTGTCTACAGCCTGCCCGGCACACTGGTCGAGGGTCGAATCGAGCTGGCGCGCCGTAACACCGAGCTTGCCACCCTGACTCGCGAGCTAGAGTCGTGGGCCAGCGAGATACCGCTGGATCCGGTCAACCGCGCGCCACTGGCCGGCAACGCCGTGCGCCAGGAACAAGCCAATAGACTGACGTTCAAGGAAAGCCTGGAAAACTGCTGGCGCCGGATCGTGACGCAGGGGCAGGAGCAAGACGAATTCAATTTCACCTTCAACTTGCCCGTGAGGGGGGATCTGCCCACACCGACTGCGAACTTCGCGCATGTGCGCACCATCATCCTGTCAAACGGATCTGGGGCGCCGTCGCGCATTGGTCAATTCCTGAGTCTTTTCCCTAACGCGCAGAAGCTGGCAATCCAGGGTTATCAACTCGAAGACATTCCAGCTGTCGTACTGTCGATGGAAAAACTGACCGCGCTGAGCCTGCCGGATTGCCATATCACGCTGACCCCGGCAAGCGTGGAAGCGCTGGGCGCGAGAACAAATCTCAACACGCTGATTTTGCGGAACAACCCGCTCGGTCTCACCCCCGATGTCGGCCGGCTGGAGCAGCTGTTCTGGCTGGATCTGAGCAACACCGGCGTCAGCGAACCACCACCCACGCTTCCCGTGCAGCGCCTGGAGTACGTCAACTTCTCCAACAACGCCATCGTCGAGTTACCCGAGGATTTCTGGAACGCCAGCACCACCGAGTTCGATTTCAGCGGTAACCCGCTATCTGCGCAAAGTCAGCAATACGTGGAAAGTTATCGCCTGCGAAGAAATGCCGCACTGGCGGAGCACCAAACACAGCGAATTGCGCCCCCACCCGCAACGCCATCCGCTTCCACAGAAACGGATGAGTCGGCCATGTCGATCGACTCATCGGATGATTCAGCATGACCGGCGCTGAGGACGATTAACCGCGCTCTGACGGCACCGACGACAATTCGAACGGGCTGCTGCTGCGCCGCTGGTTGCGATCTTCCCGCGGCGTGGCACCGAAGAAATTGCGGTAGGCGCTGGAGAAGTGCGGCCCCGATGAGAAGCCACACGACAAGCCAATCTGAATGATCGACTTACTGGTTTGCATCAACATTTGCCGGGCCTTGTTCAGGCGCAGTTCCAGGTAGTACTGGCTCGGCACACGGTTGAGGTACTGCTTGAAAATCCGCTCAAGCTGCCGACGGGACACGCACACGTGTTGGGCGATTTCGTCGGTGGTCAGCGGCTCTTCGATGTTGGCTTCCATCAGCAGCACGGCTTGCGTGAGTTTTGGATGACTGGAGCCGAGGCGATTCTGCAATGGAATGCGCTGACGCTCGCCGCCCTCACGGATGCGTTCGACCACCAGTTCTTCGGAAACCGCACCGGCCAACTCTGCACCGTGATCACGGGCCAGCAATGCCAGCAGCAGATCGAGCACGGACATGCCGCCGCACGCGGTCAGGCGATCACGATCCCAATCGAACAGATGGCTGGTGGCGATGACCTTCGGGAAGCGCTCGGCGAAATCGTCCTGCCAGCGCCAGTGCACCGCCGCGCGATAACCGTCGAGCAAACCCATTTGCGCCAACGGGTACACACCGGCGGACAACCCACCGATCACACAACCGGCACGCACCAGTTGCTTGAGCGCACTGCTGAGTGCTGGGGCCAACGTGGTCGGCGGCTCGTCGGCGACCAGGAACAGTTTCTGGAAGTTTTCCAGCTTGCCGGCCCACGGTTCGCCGGGCAATTGCCAGGCGCCTTCGCTCGGCGGCTCGGCCTGCAGGAACGACAGTTCGTAGACGACGTCCGGATGCACACGCTGGGCAACACGCAGGGCCTCCTCCGCCAGCGCCAGCGTCAACGCTTTAGTGCTGGGCCAAATCAGGAAACCAATTCGATGGGCAGTCATGGGCGGGCGATCCGAAACGAACAACGATGATGAAGGCATGGGCCAATGCTAGCCCGTAAATGAACACAAATCCTGAAACCAACACAGATCAACTGTGGGAGCTGGCTTGCCAGCTCCCACAGGGATTGAGGCCAGCTTTTAGGTGGCGAAGCATGACCTAATTTGGTGCACAACGGCAGTGTTTACTTGAGGCTGCCCGAGAGGAATTGCTGCAAGCGTTCCGATTGCGGATTAACCAGCACTTCGCGCGGGTTGCCGCTCTCTTCAACAACACCTTTGTGCAGGAACACCAACTGGTTCGACACTTCACGGGCAAAGCCCATTTCGTGGGTCACAACAACCATGGTGCGGCCTTCCTGAGCCAGCGCTTGCATCACCTTCAAGACGTCGCCAACCAGTTCCGGATCGAGCGCCGACGTCGGTTCGTCGAACAGCATCACCTCCGGCTCCATTGCCAGCGCTCGGGCAATCGCCACACGCTGCTGCTCGCCACCGGACATGTGTCCCGGGAACGCGTCTTTGCGATGCGCCACGCCAACCTTGTTCAGGTAGTGCTCGGCCTTCTCGCGGGCTTCGGCCTTGGAGATGCCAAGCACGTGCACCGGCGCTTCCATGATGTTTTCCAGCGCGGTCATGTGCGACCACAGGTTGAAATGCTGGAACACCATCGACAGACGCGAACGCATGCGCTGCAACTGTTTCGGATCAGCGGCTTTGAGCGCGCCGTCCTTGTTGGCGACCAGTTTCAGCTCTTCGTTGTTGAGCAGAATCTTGCCCGCGTGCGGCTGCTCGAGCAGGTTGATGCAGCGCAGGAAAGTACTTTTGCCGGAGCCACTGGAGCCGATGATGCTGATCACATCGCCGGCTGCCGCTTTCAGGGAAACACCCTTGAGCACTTCGTGACTGCCATAGCGTTTATGCAGGTCTTGGACTTCAAGTTTGTACATGCGGTCGGTTCTCACAAAAACAGTCAGTCAGTCGTTGAGCAAGCGCCCGTGACGCAGCGCTTCGCGCCCCGCCACCTTGGCCAGCCAGAAACCGGGTTGGGCATAGCGCAGCCGTTCAATGGCAAACAGCACCCCGGACGTACCAGCACATACCGTGCTGACCCGATCGGACACAGGGTCGATCACTTCAAAAATCTCGTCCCCTGCTTCAACCCACTCGCCGGGTTTACGCAGAAAACTCACTACGCCCGGGTGGGGCGCGAACAGCAATTCAGTGCCTTCAAACGGCATGCCTTCGCACGCTTCGTGCGCCGCACTCGGCCACTCGCCGGTAATCAAACCTTGCTCGGCGAGGAACGCCAGAATGCCTTCAGCATACGCCTGGGCCTCAGCGCGACCGGTGTCGGCCTGACCGCCCAGCTCAATCGTCGTCGCCAGGCACGCCAGCGGAATCTGCGCATCCGGGAACTGCCGCGACAGACGCAGCCACGGCAGCGAACACGCTTCGTCAAAGGAGCTGCCGCCGGAATCTTCCGCCAGCAGACCAACCTTCACATTCAGGTGCGCGGCCAGCGAACGCCACTGCGGCCAGTGCTGCGGCAGCGCGTACATGTGCAGCGCGGCTTCGGCGTCGCAGTGCAAGTCGAGCACCACATCAGCGTTGCAGGCGTGGCTGAGCAGAACGCGCTGCATGCCTTGCAACTGGCTGCTCGCCTGCGGCAATGCCGCCAAATGATCAGCCATCGCCTGACGGATCAAGCGAATATTGGCGTGCGGATCATCACCGAGGCTGTCGGCCAAAGCCGCCGCAACCGGCGCGCTCAACTCAACGAAATCACGGTTGAAGTTCTTGCCACTGCCCGCCTCGAAACGGCCCTGATGATTGCCTTGCAGCAACTGCCCGAGACCCAGCGGATTGGCCACCGGGACCAGCTCGATCACACCGTTGAGCAAGCCTTTGGCTTCGAGTTCGCCAAGGCGTTTTTTCAGCTCCCAGGCGGTGCGCATGCCCGGCAGTTCATCAGCGTGCAGGCTGGCCTGAATGTAGGCCTTGCGCTCGCCCTGACCGAAACGGAACACTGAAATCTTGCGCTCGCAGCCCAGGTGGCTCCACGGTAAAACGTGGTCGATGCGTTCCATATCAGTGCTTCCGCGGGGCCAGGTAGCTCAGCCACCGACGCTCGGCCAACTTGAACAGCTTCACCAGAATGAAGGTCAGGCACAGGTAGAACACGCCAGCGGTGATGTACGCCTCGAACGGCAGGTAGAACTGCGCGTTGACAGTACGCGCCGCGCCAGTGATGTCGATCAAGGTCACGATGGACGCCAGACTGGTGGTCTGCAGCATCATGATCACTTCGTTGCTGTACTGCGGCAGCGCCCGGCGCAGGGCCGACGGCAACAGGATGCGTTTGTACAGTTTGAAGCGCGACATGCCCATGGCCTTGGCCGCTTCGATCTCACCGTTCGGCGTGGCCTTGAGGCTGCCGGCGATGATTTCAGCGGTGTAGGCGCTGGTGTTGACCGCGAACGCCAGGCACGCACAGAACGTCGCGCTGGACAGCCATGGCCAGAAGATACTTTCACGTACCGCTTCGAACTGCGCCAGACCGTAGTAGATCAAAAACAGCTGAACAAGCATCGGCGTGCCGCGAATCACGTAGGTGTAGAGCCACGCGGCGCCGTTGACGACCGGGTTCTTCGAAACGCGCATCAGGCCCAGCGGCAAGGCCGCCAGCAGACCGAAAAACAGCGAAAACGCGAGCAATTTAAGGGTGGTCACCAGGCCGCCGAAGTACAGCGGTAGAGCCTCCCAGATGACGTTGTAGTCGAAGATCATAGATCAGCCGCCCTTACGCCTACCGAGTAGCGCTTCTCAAGTTGACGCAGTATCAGCAACGAAACGCTGGTGATCACCAGGTACATCGCCGCCACTGCAAGGAAGAAGGTGAAAGGCTCGCGAGTGGCGTCTGCCGCCTGCTTGGCCTTGAACATCATGTCTTGCAGACCGACCACGGAAATCAGCGCGGTAGCCTTGGTCAGTACCAGCCAGTTGTTGGTAAAACCCGGAATCGCCAGACGAATCATCTGCGGCACCATCACCCGGAAGAACACCTGAAAACTGCTCATGCCGTACGCCATGCCCGCTTCGGCCTGACCCTTGGGAATGGCCATGAACGCGCCACGGAAGGTTTCCGACAGGTAGGCACCGAAGATGAAACCGAGGGTGCCGATACCGGCGGCCAAAGGATTCAGGTCGATGTAATCGTCATAACCGAGCATCGGTGCGACGCGGTTGAGCAAGTCCTGACCGCCGTAAAAGATCAGCAGGATCAACACCAGGTCGGGAATGCCACGGATCACCGTGGAATACAGATCGCCCAGCCAAGCCAGCCAGCGCACCGGCGACAGGCGCAACGCGACACCGATCAGCCCGAGAACGATGGCCAGGGCCATGGAAGACAAGGCGAGCTGAAGCGTCAGCCATGCGCCATCGAGGATGACAGCCCCGTAGCCTTTCAACATGATTCAGGTCCTCGAAAGTTGGGATGAAAAAATGGCGCAAACCGCAGAGATCCTGTTGCTTGCGCCATTTCGGACTTGTCGCAGAGACGTGTTACTTGCCGTAGATATCGAAGGCGAAGTACTTGTCCTGGATTTCCTTGTATTTGCCATTTTCGCGGATGGCCGCGATGGCGGTGTTGATTTTGTCTTTCAGGGCGTCGCCCTTGCGGACTGCGATGCCTACGCCGTCGCCGAAGTATTTGACGTCGGTGAATGCCGGGCCAACGAAGGCGAAACCTTTGCCAGCGTCGGTTTTCAGGAAGCCGTCATCCAACAGCGTAGCGTCTGCCACGGTGCCGTCGAGGCGACCGGCGGCCACGTCCAGGTAGATTTCGTTCTGCGAACCGTACGGCTTGATCTCGGCGCCCAGTGGAGCCAGCACTTCGCGGGCGAAACGCTCGTGGATCGAACCACGTTGTACGCCAATGTTCTTGCCCTTGAGCTCAGCCAGACCTTCGCTGACCTGAGTGCCGGCCTTCATGACCAGGCGGGCCGGGGTGTTGTAGTACTTGTTGGTGAAGTCCACGGACTTCTTGCGATCGTCAGTGATCGACATGGACGACAGGATCGCGTCGATCTTGCGCACTTTCAGTGCCGGGATCAGACCGTCGAATTCTTGCTCGACCCATACGCACTTGACCTGCATCTGCTCGCACAGGGCGTTGCCGATGTCGTAGTCGAAACCGACGATGCTGCCGTCCGGTGCTTTCGACGCAAACGGAGGGTAAGCCGCTTCGATACCGATTTTCAGAGGTTTTTCATCAGCGAAGGAATTCAGCGACAGCACAGACAGTGCCAGGGCGCCAAGCAGCACGAGTTTCTTCATCTTGGGACTCCATCGGTAAAGGGCAAAAACGGCAGAGTGAGCGACAGCCCAATATGCGAATGGGTGAATCGGCAAATCGGTTGCTGCATCGATGGGAAATTTCCCATTGAAACCGTCGCAGGTTTCAACGTCATCCACGATGAGCGAGTGATCGGCATTCTAACGACAGGCCCGAAGCCGATATTTCTTCAATGCGACAACTAATTACAGATGCACAGAGAAACCGGCTTGAGCACATTGACAGCCCTGCAATTTCATGCAAGAGCGAACGATTGTGAACCGATCTATGCTGCAAATTGCGGGCCTATTATTCGCAAACCCTTCTAATCCGGCAAGCGCAGCGTTATGTCTTATTTTCACTGGAAGGTTTGAGGCTCTAAAACGGGGTGATGCGTTTCCCTTTGCCCCGGTTTGGCGCAAGCGGTTACACATTCGGTTACGTGGATATGACCCGGTAACAGTGGGAAATGTCTTACGGAGCAGATCGATAATTATTGGTTGGGCCGTTTCGGTTCCTGGCTGCGGACCACACCAGTGCCTGACAGATTGCCTTCGCGAGCAAGCTCGCTCCCACAGTTTTGACCGAATTCACCCAAGCCAAATGCAATCCCCTGTGGGAGCGAGCTCGCTCGCGAAGAGGCCGGCACGATCACCACAAAACCTCCAGACACAAAAAAGCCCCGCTCGGCATACACCGGACGGGGCTTTCAGCTTTTCAGACCCGCCGCTTACGCAACATTCATGGTCTTGTGCGTATCAATCAAATGCTGCACCACACCCGGATCAGCCAGGGTCGAGATATCGCCCAAACCGTCATATTCAGCGGTAGCAATCTTGCGCAGAATCCGGCGCATGATCTTGCCCGAACGGGTCTTCGGCAAACCCGGCGCCCACTGGATCACGTCCGGCGAAGCAATCGGCCCGATCTCTTTACGCACCCAGTTCTTCAATTCCAAACGCAGTTGCTCGCTTGGCTCTTCGCCGCCAATCAACGTGACATAGACATAAATGCCCTGCCCCTTGATGTCGTGCGGCACACCCACCACCGCTGCTTCAGCGACTTTAGGGTGAGCAACCATCGCGCTTTCGATCTCGGCCGTGCCCATGCGGTGGCCAGACACGTTGAGCACGTCGTCGACACGCCCGGTGATCCAGTAGTAACCATCGGCATCACGACGTGCGCCGTCACCGGTGAAGTACATGCCACGGAACGTCTTGAAGTAGGTATCGACGAAGCGATCATGGTCGCCATACAGCGTGCGCGCCTGACCTGGCCACGAATCGAGAATCACCAGATTGCCCTCGGCCTCGCCCTCGATAATGTTGCCAAGGTTGTCGACCAGCGCCGGCACCACACCAAAGAACGGACGCGCCGCCGAACCCGGCTTGAGCGCGTGAGCCCCCGGCAGCGGGCTCATCATGTTGCCGCCGGTTTCGGTCTGCCACCAGGTATCAACGATCGGGCAACGTGATTTGCCGACATTCTTGTAGTACCAGTCCCAGGCTTCCGGGTTGATCGGCTCGCCCACCGAACCCAGCAGACGCAGGCTGCTGCCATCAGCGCCTTCAACAGCCGCTTGCCCCGACGCCATCATGGCGCGGATCGCGGTCGGTGCGGTATAGAGGATGTTGACCTTGTGCTTGTCGATGATCTTCGCCACCCGGGTGATGTCCGGATAGTTCGGCACGCCTTCGAACAGCAGCGTGGTCGCGCCATTCGCCAGCGGGCCGTAGACGATGTAGCTGTGACCGGTGACCCAGCCGACGTCGGCGGTACACCAGTAAACTTCGCCCGGGCGATAGTCGAACACGCGTTCGTGAGTCATAGCCGCGTACAACAAGTAACCGCCGGTGGTGTGCTGCACGCCCTTCGGCTTGCCGGTCGAGCCGGAGGTATAAAGGATGAACAGCGCTTCTTCAGCGCCCATCTCTTTCGGCGCGCAAACGGTGCCCGCCACCTTCATCAGGTCTTCGTACCAGATGTCGCGATGCTGGTTCCACTTGATGTCGCCGCCGGTGCGCTTGCAGACGATGACTTTCTGGATGCTGCTGGTTTCCGGGTTGGTCAGCGCGTCGTCGACGTTGGCCTTGAGCGGGATCTTCTTGCCGGCACGGATACCTTCGTCGGCAGTGATCACCACTTTCGATTTGCAGTCGATGATGCGACCGGCCAGGGCTTCCGGCGAGAAACCACCGAACACCACCGAGTGAATCGCGCCGATCCGGGTGCAGGCCAGCATGGCGACCACGGCTTCGGGAATCATCGGCATGTAAATGGTCACCACGTCGCCGCGGTGTACGTCCTGACCGCGCAGGGCGTTGGCGAGCTTGCACACTTGTTCGTGCAATTCGCGGTAGGTGATGTTGCGGCTCTCGGCCGGGTCGTCGCCTTCCCAGATGATCGCGATTTGGTCGCCGCGCTCGGCCAGATGACGGTCGAGGCAGTTGTAGGAAACGTTCAAGGTGCCGTCGGCAAACCACTTGATGTCGACATGGTGATCGTCGAACGACGTCTGTTTCACCGTGGTGAAAGGTTTGATCCAGTCGAGACGCTTGGCTTGCTCGCGCCAGAAACCGTCAGGGTTGACGACCGACTGCTGGTACATGGCTTTGTAGGTCGCCTCGTCAGTCAGCGTGTTAGCCAGAACCTCGGGACGAACGGGATACAGAGAAGCCGCACTCATCTTTCCTACCTCGGTGTAATAGTTGTTTTTGTATGACCCTGTTGTAGCCGGGCCGGGCCCATAGAACCATTCGACGATGGTAGTAACAAGCCCCTTACGCCTATCCCTCAAACGCCCGAAGCCCCTGTGGGAGCTGGCTTGCCAGCGATTCAGACAACTCGGTGTATCAGACACACCGCATCACCGAGGACACAACATCCAGCGATTGTTACCAAATCTGCCAAAGGTGTTTATCAAAACCCGCTCTGTTTACCCCCACTCCACCTCCCTAGAATTCACCTCGCCGACAAGGCGAAGCGATTAACAACGTTACAGCCCCCACGAAGGCCGTTAATCCACCTCGCAGTAAAGAACGAAAGCGATGCAGTTCCACACGCAACCCCAAAAAGGTTGCGTGACCCCACTCGACCTCAAAAAGGTAACTTTGAAATGAAAGCTTTATTGGTTCTGGCCCTCAGCAGTCTGTGCGCAACCGCAATGGCAGACGAGGTCCCGACTGATGTCGCACAGCAACAACCGGCTATCGAGGAATACACTTACTCCACTCACCTGGACATCGCCAAAGTTGTATCCATGAGCGAGATTCCAAATGTCTGCGAAGTTGTTCCGATGAAAATGGAATACGACGACTCCAAAGGCCAGCGTCACATCCTGCGCTACAGCGTCATGGGCAACGGCTGCTCCAATGGCTGATTCAGACTGCACCGAATTGGACCGCTCAGCGCAACATTGAGGGTCGATTCCAGCCCGGCTTCGGTCGGGCTCAGTTGTGTCTGAGAGCGCTCAAAAGGCTTGCAAAACACTAGATGTAGTAAAAACCGGCCTTTTTTGCTCGTTTTTTGAACAAATCGACATTCGCGAAATTTTTCCGAAAAAAAATCTATACCCGGCAAAGCCCCATAAACCCTCGCTCTGACCGAAAAACCTCCCCTCTCGGCCGTTCTGTGAGCCGATTCGCCGCACCACGCGCGTGAAAATTTCCCTATAATGCCGCCCTATAGCGGGCCTGCAATATCCCCTTACAGGGAGAACAGCCAGTCTGAAGCCCTGCAGCAGCGTCCAACGTTGCCTGCGCCCATCAGAGGCTCTCGGAACCCCGTACAAAATTCTGTTTGATGCCTGCGTATAGCTGCTGCAAAAAACGATTCCTTTAGATCCAATGCGGCCAGTACGGCCGTGTGAAAAACCAACCTTTCAGTTTTCACACGGGCATCTGGCCCTCACGCAGGAGACGACACGTCATGCTGAGCTGGGACGAATTCGACAAAGAAGACAGTGAAGTAGCCGTGGCAAAAGGCGCAAACGCCGGCCACGCCACTGAAGCCAACATGGACCGCCTCGACAGCGCCGGCGGTGCCGCCGCCCTCGAAGCACGCGCCGTAACGGCCAGTGACTCGGCTGCCGTGGCCCGCGCCAAGGCTGCACTGAACTCCCTCGACGTCGCCGAAGGCCTCGCCGAACTCGAAGGCGCCTCCGCCCGCGTCGCCGTTGACGAAAAACGCATGATCAACTGCCGCGCCGACCTCAACCAACTCGTGCCATTCAAGTACGACTGGGCCTGGCAGAAGTATCTGGACGGTTGCGCAAACCACTGGATGCCGCAAGAAGTCAACATGACCGCCGACATCGCCCTCTGGAAAGACCCGGAATGCCGCCAGTACATCCTGCGCCAGGCGTTCGAAGAGGCGATCCACACCCACGCCTACCAGTACTGCATCGAATCGCTGGCCATGGATGAAGGCGAG
>NZ_JBIWAL010000060.1:0-30851 GCF_044760045.1 Pseudomonas sp. NPDC098747
ACCATCCCGCTGTCCGCTGCAGCACAAGCCTGTGCACGTATCCGTCAACTGGATATCGCACCGGTAGTTGCCGAAGCGGTTCGCCGCATCAGCAACGAAGAATCGATCAGCGCGATGTTCCGCTAAGGGCCCTGCCCTTCTCGAAATGTCTCGTTGACGAAAAGCGCCCCGCCCCGGCATTCCTGTCGGGGCGGGGCTTTTTTGCCCATACCGTGTTTGGCGCTGGTCGCAAACGCCGCTCGGTCATGGCTATTTTGGAGATACAAAATGAACGATTTTACCCTGAATGCTGAAGTGCGTTCCGACCTGGGGAAAGGTGCGAGCCGCCGCCTGCGTCGTCTCGCCGCTCTGGTTCCAGCTGTAGTTTACGGTGGCGAAAAAGCCCCTGAATCCATCAGCATGCTGGCCAAAGAAGTTGCCAAACTGCTCGAAAACGACGCGGCTTACAGCCACATCATCGAGCTGAACGTTGGTGGCACCAAGCAGAACGTCATCATCAAAGCTCTGCAACGTCACCCGTCCAAAGGCCACGTTCTGCACGCTGACTTCGTACGCGTTGTAGCAGGTCAGAAACTGACCGCTATCGTGCCTGTGCACTTTGTTGGTGAAGAAGCTCCGATCAAGAAAGGCGGCGAAATCTCGCACGTTGTTTCGGAAATCGAAGTGACCTGCCTGCCGAAAGACCTGCCTGAGTTCATCGAAGTCGACCTGTCGGCTCTGGAAATCGGCGCAATCGTTCACCTGTCCGACCTTAAAGCCCCTAAAGGCGTTGAGTTCGTTGCACTGGCTCACGGTGACGACAAAGCTGTTGCAAACGTACACGCTCCACGTGTTGCTCCAGAAGCTACCGAAGAAGGCGCAGCAGAGTAATTCACTCTGTAACGCCGGAGTGATCAAGTAACATCGCGGACTGGAACGTAGCGAGAAAGCGGGCGAGAACGCGGAGTTTACATCTATGGTAAATGAGCTTTTTTCGTCCACTTTCGCCGCTCTCCCTGATTGCGGCGATGTTATCCACCACTCCAAGGAAGGGCCCCTATCGTGACTGCCATCAAACTGATCGTTGGCCTGGGAAATCCAGGCGCTGAATACGAACAGACCCGGCATAACGCAGGGGCCCTTTTTGTTGAGCGCATCGCAGCCGCACAAGGTGTGAACCTTGTCGCCGATCGCAAATATTTCGGCCTGACCGGGCGCTACTCGCATCAGGGTCAGGATGTTCGCCTGCTGATTCCCACCACCTACATGAACCGCAGCGGCCAGGCCGTAGCGGCACTCGCCGGTTTCTTCCGCATCACGCCTGAAGAAATCCTGGTGGCGCACGACGAACTCGATCTGCCTCCCGGCGTCGCCAAGCTCAAGCAGGGCGGCGGCCATGGCGGTCACAACGGGTTGCGCGACATCATCGCGCAACTGGGCAATCAGAATACTTTCTACCGTCTGCGGCTTGGCATCGGCCACCCGGGCGTCGCCAGTATGGTTTCAAATTTCGTCCTGGGTGGTGCGCCACGCTCCGTAGAGGAAATTCTCGATGCCAGCATCGACTTTGCCCTCGGCGTGCTGCCGGATATCCTCGCCGGTGAATGGAACCGTGCGATGAAATACCTTCACAGCCATAATGCCTGACTCTTATCCGAGGGGAAACACCATGGGATTCAATTGCGGCATCGTCGGCCTGCCTAACGTCGGCAAGTCCACACTGTTCAACGCCCTGACCAAATCCGGGATCGCGGCCGAGAACTTCCCCTTCTGCACGATCGAGCCGAACAGCGGCATCGTGCCGATGCCCGATGCACGTCTGGACGCACTGGCGGCCATCGTCAATCCCAAGCGCATCCTGCCGACCACCATGGAATTCGTCGACATCGCTGGTCTGGTTGCCGGCGCCTCGAAAGGTGAAGGTCTGGGCAACAAGTTCCTCGCCAACATCCGCGAAACAGACGCCATCGCTCACGTGGTGCGCTGCTTCGAAGACGAAAACGTGATCCACGTTTCCAACAGTGTCGACCCGAAACGCGACATCGAAATCATCGACCTGGAATTGATCTTCGCCGACCTCGACAGCTGCGAGAAGCAACTGCAGAAAGTCGCGCGCAATGCCAAGGGCGGAGACAAGGACGCCGTCGTTCAGAAGGCTCTGCTGGAGCAACTGATCGCTCACTTCACCGAAGGCAAGCCTGCGCGCAGCCTGATGAAGTCCATGAGCACCGACGAAAAAGCGGTGATCAAAGGCTTCCACCTGCTGACCACTAAGCCGGTCATGTACATCGCCAACGTCGCTGAAGACGGTTTCGAGAACAACCCACTGCTCGACGTGGTCATGGCCATCGCCGAAGAAGAAGGCGCCATCGTTGTTCCGGTCTGCAACAAGATCGAAGCAGAAATCGCAGAGCTCGACGACGGCGAAGAGAAGGACATGTTCCTTGAGGCCTTGGGCCTGGAAGAGCCTGGCCTGAACCGCGTAATCCGCGCCGGCTACGAAATGCTGCACTTGCAGACCTACTTCACTGCTGGCGTCGAAGAAGTCCGCGCCTGGACCGTCAAAGTCGGTGCCACCGCACCTCAGGCTGCTGGCGTGATCCACACCGACTTCGAAAAAGGCTTCATCCGCGCCGAAGTGATCGCCTACAACGACTTCATCCAATACAAGGGCGAAGCCGGCACCAAAGAGGCCGGTAAATGGCGTCTGGAAGGCAAAGACTACATCGTTAAAGACGGCGACGTGATGCACTTCCGTTTCAACGTGTAAAGTCTGCACCCATGAAAAAGCCGCGTTTGATACGCGGCTTTTTTGTGCCTGAAATTTATGGCTGTACGCAGTTCTCCTGTAGGAGTTTTGCTGAATCAGGCCTTTCTGGTCCTCGGCAAGAAGATCGCCAACATCCCAAATAACGGCAAGAACGAGCACAGGAAATACACGTATTCGATCCCGTGCACATCCGCCAGATGCCCAAGCAACGCCGCACCAATCCCGCCAAAACCAAACATCAAACCAAAGAAGATCCCGGCAATCATCCCGACATTGCCCGGCACCAGTTCCTGCGCGTACACCACAATCGCCGAGAACGCCGAGGCGAGGATGAAGCCGATTATCACGCTGAGCACGCTGGTCCAGAACAGATCAACGTGAGGCATCAGCAGCGTAAACGGTGCCACCCCAAGAATCGAAAACCAGATCACAGCCTTACGCCCGATCTTGTCGCCAATCGGCCCGCCGAAGAACGTGCCCGCCGCCACAGCACCAAGGAACAGGAACAGGTGCAGCTGCGAACTGGCCACCGACAGGTCAAACTTCTCGATCAGGTAGAACGTGAAGTAGCTGGTGAGGCTGGCCATGTAGAAATACTTGGAAAACACCAACAGCCCCAGCACTACCAGCGCACTGGTCACCCTGCCCTTCGACAAACCATGAGTGGCCGCCTGGCCTGCCTTGAGCTTGAACAGATTCAAGTGATGGGCGTACCAGCGACTGATGCGGTACAGCACAAACAGCGCAAACACCGCGAACAAGCCGAACCACGCCACATTGCCTTGGCCGAACGGAATAATGATCGCTGCCGCCAGCAATGGGCCGAACGCGGAACCGGCATTACCGCCGACCTGGAACGTTGACTGCGCCAGACCAAACCGTCCGCCCGAAGCCAGCCGCGCAATCCGCGATGCTTCCGGGTGGAAGGTCGAGGAGCCGATGCCGATCAGCGCCGCTGCCAGCAGAATCATTGGAAAACTACCGACCATCGACATCATCACGATGCCAACCAGCGTACAAATGGAACCCGCCGGCAACAGCCACGGTTTCGGGTGCCGATCGGTGTGATAACCAACCCACGGCTGTAACAGCGAAGCGGTCAGCTGGAAGGTCAGAGTAATCAGCCCGATCTGGGTGAAGGTCAGGCCGTAGCTCGCCTTCAGCATCGGGTAGATCGACGGCAACACCGACTGGATCAGGTCATTGATCAGGTGCGCCAGCGCGACTGCGCCGATGATGCGCATCACCAATGGACTGCTTTGGGGGGGAGCGGACGCCGAGGCAGCGGCAGTGTGAACGTTGCTGATATCCATGGAAGTTTCCGAACAGCAGATGGGTGCACGCAGGCAGGTCCGTCAATGTGCCATTTTTCGGTGCGCCAAGGCTATCCCCTTAGCCAGCTAACTAACTGACTGTTCGTCATCAATCCGGTGATAGCGCAACGCCATGGTCTGAATCTTGCCTTGCTTCTCCCCTTGAACGCGGTCGCCTTACAAAGGTGATCGACAATGGGAAGTTTCGCTACAGAGTTCGCCTACAGAGCGGACAAGAGTGAACTTTCGAGGCCTTTTAGCAGGGCACAACATCAACGTCGACCGACCGCGATGCACGCCATTGGTGCGTGGTGTCCAGAGGAGTCATGGGGCATGCAGGCTTTCCTTTCACCGGGGATCAAGTTGCTGGGGCGGTTTGGCTTCGCACGTAAATTCCAGTTGTTGTTTCTGCTATTCATTCTGCCGTTGGCCGGCAGCCTGTTGATGATCGGCCAGGACTATCGCGACAAACTCAATCTGATTTCCGGCGAACGTGCCGGTGTGCGTCAGTTGCTCGCGCTGGATGCACTCGACAACCTGCTCGCCGCCCAACGCGACCGCGCCGCCCGCTGGCGTGCCACGGAAACCAATCGTCAGCCGACTCCCGCCACGCTCGCCGCCATGGCTGCGTTCGATGGCGTGCAGCCCGCAGTTCTGCAAGCCACTACTGACCTGGGCAATGCACTGACTAACGAGGGCGCCGAAGGCGAAACCCTCACCCGCTATCAATCGCTGCAAACCGCGCTCGGTGGCCTCGACTCGAAAAGCCTCAGCAGCGTCGGCTGGTGGCCGGACGGTTACGACCGCTTCACCAACGCCCTCAGCGCCCTGCAAGCGCTGCGCGAGCAAATCGTCATGGACAATCGCCTGACCTTGGCGCCATGGCTGGAAACCTATCTGCTGACGCAGATTTCCACGCAGCATGCACCGGACCTGATCGAACGGGTCGGGCGCCTCGCGGCGGTCGGGCAGGCGTCGGTGGTGTCCGGTCAGTTCACTTTGCAAAGTCGCTTGCAGTTGCGCGATCTGCGCAGCCGCATCGGCGATGCCCGCGAGCAACTGGTGAAAACCGCGGGTTTGCTTGAAGCGCGTCTTCCCGCCGGCCTGCAATCCTGGGCCAGCCAATACCACGACAGTCTCAGAAACCTGGACAGCGGCCTCAAGGTGCTGGATGAAGGCGTGTTCGGTGGCAGCATCAATCTCAAGCCGGAAGACTTCGAGCGCAGCCTTGATGCGTTGCTGACTGACCTCGCCACTCTGCGCCAGCAATCACTGATGTCGCTGGATCAGCGCCTCGAAGACCATCACGGTTCAGCGGTTCGACAACTGATCATCGTCGCGGCGGTGTTCGGCTGTCTGCTGCTGGCGGCGCTGTACTTGTTCATCTGCCTGCAAGCCTCGATCCGCCGCAGCGCCAGCGGCATCACCGTACTCGCCGAAGCCCTGCGCGACGGCAATCTGAGTCTACAAGTACCGGTTGTGGGACACGACGAACTGGCGGCAATCAGCACCGCACTCAACGTCGCCGTGGTGCAATTGCGCACCAGCATGATCGGCGTCGATCACGAGACCTCGCAACTGAGCAACGCGGTACGCAGCCTCAACGATCATTCCAGCGGCGCCCTCAGCGAAGTCGAAGCACAGCAATTGCAGATCAGCCAGATCGCCGCAGCCGCCACACAACTGGCGGCGACGTCCCAAGGCGTGGCGCAAAGCTGCGAACAAGCCTCTGGCAGCGCCCAGCACACCCGACGCATCGCCGCCGACAGCAGCCGCGACAGTCAGCGCACCACGGCGAGCATTCAACAACTCAACCAACGCTTGAACGAAACCGCTGCGGCGCTGGGTCGGGTCAGCGCGCAAGGGCAGCAGATTCAATTGGTGGTCGACACCATTCGCGGTGTGGCCGAGCAGACCAACCTGCTCGCGCTCAACGCGGCCATTGAGGCCGCACGCGCCGGGGAACAGGGGCGCGGTTTCGCCGTAGTCGCCGATGAAGTGCGCAGCCTGTCGCAACGCACGCAATCGTCCACCGCGCAGATCGCCGGCACCGTCGACAGCCTGCGCGCCACGGTCAACGAAGCCGTGAGCCTGATGGAAGCCGCCTGCGGCCAGGCGCAAACGGACGCTGAAGCGGTGACCGGGCTGGGCGAACGCCTGGGGGAAATTGCCAGCGCGGTGCAGAGCGTCACGGACACCCTCGCGCAGATCGCCACGGCCGTTGAAGAGCAAGCGAGCACCGCCGACGAGGTCAGCAGCAATATCCAGCAAGTCGATCAGGCAGCGGTGCGATTGCTCGAAGGGGCACGGGCGGTGAATCTGGCGGCGGACACCTTGAGTCAGGGCAGTCATGCCTTGAGTGCCAACACCGCTAGATTTCAGCTGCGTTGATGCCCTGCCCGGCCCCGATTTTCGGGGCCGGAGGATAAGCGGTTGAAAATAAGAAGAAATATTTTAAATTTACGCTTGACGACTTTCCATTTCAGGGGAATAATGCGCGCCACTTGGCTACATAGCTCAGTTGGTTAGAGCATAGCATTCATAATGCTGGGGTCCGGGGTTCAAGTCCCTGTGTAGCCACCAAGTACTAAAAACGGCTTACCGAAAGGTAGGCCGTTTTTTTATGCCTGAAGAAAAGTCCCGGCAATCTCCTATTCCGCCAGGCGAAGAAAGCACCGTAGGAAACGGATTCGATCCAGGTACGAATTGGATTCTTCGTAAATCCAGGCGCGTGAAATTCAACCCATCGGTTTGCCCGAACTCCCCATTGACCGACAAGCTTCCCTGGCTCGATTCAAAGCCATACAGGGAGTTGTCATGGCTCGATTCAAATCTTTCTTCGATGAAGATTGGCCTTGGGAACGTCCGAGCGGGAACGGCTCATGGGCTGCTTGGAATCCGCCCCCCGCGCCAGAGCCGATGTACATCGAAAAGGACGAATGGCCAACGCCCAAGCCCCGTGAAGATCTGGTGTTTGCCAAGTCCTGCACGGCGGGTAACTGGTGCCGAACGGATGCGGGCACCGCACCGGAACCCGCCTCGAACTTCGGCAAGATCATGGTCGCGGGCGCCATGCTCTTGCCCTCTGCCAGCACCGCCGTAGCGACGGCGATTGGTGCCGATCTGGCCTTGGGGCGCTTGGCCGGCGGTGGAATTCTGCAGCAACGCCTCAACTGGGCCATACGTGGCGCAGGCGGGCCAGCCAGCGTGTTCATCCTCGGGATGCTCCCGACCAAGATGAGCGACGGCACGCTACACACCGACGAACAGCTACGCACAATGAGCCGCGCCACTACTCGCGTACGTTTCCAGTTCCGGCGTGATGCCGAAGGGGTCATGCAGGTTTACGGCATCCACACCGGCGCTTCGGGCGATGACTCGGTGCGCACCGTCAAAGTCGAGTGGAACAAAGACAAGACCGCCATGGAGGCGAAGCTCAACGGCATTACGATTCTATGGACGCCGCAACGCGGGCCACTGGGATCGATGCCGCCGCTGATCCACCCAGATCACGGCGAGCTGAACACGATCCTGGTTCACCCGATTCCCGAGAACACTGATACCCAGATAGAAGGCCTGCCCGGCGAGGACATTACTGCCGAGGATTGTATTCTGGTGTTTCCGGCAGAGACCGGGCTGAAGTCGCTGTATGTGGTGTTTTCGAGGCCTGCCAGACTGACGCCGGGTACGGTGACGGGGATTGGTGAAGATGTTTCTGGAATATGGCTCATCGGAGCAAGTTCGGGGATGGGAGTTCCAATTCCAACGGACGTGGCAGACTCACTGCGGGGACAAGAATTCAAAAGCTTCGACTCGTTCAGATCATCCCTTTGGAAAGCAGTTTCGGAGTCAGCCGCGGCGGATCAGTTCGTCAAACAGAGCATTGGTCGTATGCGCAAAGGTAAAGCACCACGTGTGCGCAAAGCCGATAGAGTCGGGGGCAGAACGTCTTACGAACTTCATCACATCGAAAAAGTATCTGAGGGCGGGGGGGTCTACGACGTAGATAATCTGCGAGTGAACACGCCCCGAAACCACATCGATATCCACCGGAACGAATAGCTAAGCCATGACAGACAAGTTACTGAAAAACAGCATTTCGGAGTACACCGAGACCGAGTTCGAAGCGCTGCTGGAAGAACTCGCTAGAGAAGATGAAGAAGCCGAAAACGATGATCGCGCTGACTTGCTGCTGTTGCACTTCGAGAAAATCAGCGAACACCCAGCTGGGGCGGACCTGATCTATTACCCTGAGCCTGGTGCGGACAGCTCCCCCAAGGGCGTAATGCAAATTGTAAAAGACTGGCGTGCAGCACAGGGTTTGCCAGGGTTCAAAGGTGTTTAAGAACTCGACGAACCAGATGGCTCGCACGACTTAGACTTTCGCAAACAACTGCTGGCCAGCATGCTCGTTGATTTGCGCATCCAGCAACGCATCGGCGCGCTGCCGCCGAGGGCCATTCAGGTCGGTGCACGCATAGACTTCATACAGCGCGGCATAAGCGCGGTTATCCGAAAACGCCCTGGTGAAATCCAAGTGATTGCGGTTGAGGTCAATGTTGCCTTCGTTGACCCGACGTAACCACGCCGTGCCCCACGGAATGGTTTTTATGCCTTGAACGGTAGAAATGCGCGCTCATCGATTGCCCGAAACCCTACAGAAAATTTGCCAAGGCATGAAGGAGAAACACACCGGCGGTTTGCGTCCCACACGGTCGGTCGATAAAGTCCCTCAGACTTTTAATCCACGGACGGAGAGCCCGCGTGTTTTCAGCCTTGCCCTTGAGCCGCTTTCGCCTGCCTGCCCTGACGCTGATCATCAGCGCCCTGACCCTCACCGCGTGCAACGCCCCGCCCTCCTCGACCCTGCCGCTGGCACCGGAAGCCGCCTCCGGTTATCGCACCGATCTGCAAACCCGTCACGCCAGCAAACACATGGCGGCGGCTGCCAATCCGCTGGCCGCTGAAGCAGGTCGGGAGATCCTGCGTCAGGGCGGTTCGGCGATTGATGCAGCGATTGCGATGCAAGCGGTACTGACGCTGGTGGAGCCGCAATCTTCCGGCATCGGTGGCGGTGCGATGATTGTGTTGTGGGACGGCAAACAGGTGCGCACCTACGACGGTCGCGAAACCGCGCCGGCCGGCGCTACCGAGAAACTATTCCTGCAAGCAGACGGCAAACCTATGCCGTTCCCGCAAGCGCAAATCGGTGGTCGTTCTGTAGGCACACCGGGCGTATTGCGCGCACTGGAGATGGCGCATAAACAGCACGGTCGTCTGCCTTGGGCCAAACTGTTCGAACCGGCGATCAAACTGGCCGAGCAAGGCTTCGCGATCTCCCCGCGTCTACACTCGTTGCTGGCATCCGATCCGGTGATTCGCCGCTCGCCGGACATGGCCGCTTACTTCCTAAATGGCGATGGCAGCGTCAAAGCCGTCGGCACCCGCTTGCAGAATCCAGCCCTGGCCGCCGTGCTCAAACGTATCGCCAGCGAAGGCGCCGATGCGCTGTACACAGGCCCGATCGCCGAGGAGATCGTCGCCAAGGTGCAGGGCCACGCCAACCCAGGCAGCCTGTCGTTGAACGATCTTCAGGGTTACAAAGCCAAAGAGCGCGCGCCGCTGTGCACTGACTACAAACGCTGGCAGGTCTGCGGCATGCCACCACCGTCCTCAGGCGGGATCGCCGTGGCGCAGATTCTTGGCACCTTGCAGGCACTGGAAAATCGCGATCCGCGCCTCGCGCTGGCACCGCTTAAACCACTGAAGACTGACAAACCCGCCGGCATCGAACCGGCGCCGCAAGCCGTGCACCTCATCGCCGAGGCGGAACGCCTGGCTTACGCCGACCGTGCGCAATACGTCGCCGATACCGACTTCGTGCCGGTGCCGGTCAAAGGCCTGGTCGAACCGGGCTATCTCGCCAGTCGCGCCAGCCTGATCGGCGAACGCAGCATGGGCAGCGCCAAACCGGGCACGCCGCCGGGCGTGCAAGTGGCTTATGCGCCGGATCGCTCGCCACTGCGCATTTCCACCTCGCAAGTGGTCGCGGTGGATGACCTCGGCGGCGCCGTGTCGATGACCACCACCATCGAAGCCGCCTTCGGCTCGCACCTGATGGTTCAGGGCTTTTTGCTGAATAACCAGATGACCGACTTCTCGTTCATCCCTGAAGAGAACGGCCAGAAAGTCGCCAACCGCATCGAACCCGGCAAACGTCCGCGCTCGTCGATGGCCCCGACGCTGATCTTCGATCGCAACAGCGGCGAATTCCTCGCTGGTGTCGGCTCGCCGGGTGGATCGCAGATCATCGAATACGTGGCCAAAACCACCATCGGCCTGCTCGACTGGAACCTCGACCCGCAAAGCGCCATCAGCCTCCCCAACTTCGGCAGCCGCAACGGCCCGACCGAACTGGAAAAAGGCCAGTTCAGCCCGGCACTCATTCAGGCATTGAAAGACAAGGGTCACACCGTCAACGAAATCGACATGACCAGCGGCACCCAGGCCATCGTGCGCGTCAAGTATGCGCAGGGGAAAGCCTCTCTGGAGGGCGGAGCGGATCCGCGACGTGAGGGAGAAGCGCTCGGGGATTGAGGATTACGCAGTAAACGGAAAAGGCCTACCGGGTGGTAGGCCTTCTTTATGCGCGGAGATCGAGTT
Organism: Pseudomonas sp. NPDC098747; assembly: GCF_044760045.1. Classification (NCBI taxonomy): domain Bacteria; kingdom Pseudomonadati; phylum Pseudomonadota; class Gammaproteobacteria; order Pseudomonadales; family Pseudomonadaceae; genus Pseudomonas; species Pseudomonas sp. NPDC098747. The sequence continues at coordinate 10,726 of NZ_JBIWAL010000060.1, forward strand.
TGTTTGCCGATCACACTCAGCGATTAGCCACCAAATGCGCGCCGAACAGCAGATAGCAACCACCGGCCAGCCGATCCAGCCATTGGCGTGAGCGCCCATAAACGCCGGCAACCCGGCGGCTGGCGAAGAACAGCGCCACGCTGCAATACCAACTGAACGACAGCGTGGCCATGGTCATTACCGCCAGCGCCAGCAATAACGGCGGCACGTGGGCCGGCATGGCGGTGGCGAAGATTGTCGCCACGAACAGCGCTGATTTTGGGTTGGTCATGTTGCCGAGAAAACCACGGCTATAAACGCCGAGATAGGTTTGTTTCGAACCAACCGGCGCACCTTGCGCTACCGCAGCCTTGCGCTTGAACTGCTTGAGTCCGAGATAAATGAGATAGCAACCGCCGGCTATCTTGAATCCCAGATACAACGTCGGTGCAGCGCTGAACAGCGTCTTGATGCCCAAGCCGCCGGCCAGTCCCCACAGCACCGTTCCGGTCGCCACACCCAGCGCAGCCACTACGCCATGGCGACGAGACTGACTGGCCGCGAGCTGGGCGATGTTGAAAAAATTCGGGCCGGGCGTGATGACAGCTACCGTCCACAGCAACGCCAGCGACAGCAACGGAGCGAGAAAGCTCGCGAGGGAAAGGTCCATGGGGCATGTGCCTGATTGGTTCGACAATGTCCCTACCTTGCAACATCTGCTAAAGGTTTGCCATCAACCAAATTCAAACCGCCAGCGTCTTGCCGTCCACCGGGTCGCCAATCGTCAGGAAGTGTCCGCCGGCCACATGGTGCAAGGTGCGCAGGCCGTCGTACCCGTCGAAATGCCAACGCCCTTCGCTGAACACCCGTTCATCGGCATGGGCGGCGATGACTTCGGCGAGGAACAGGTCGTACTGCTCGTGATTGCGCGGCTCCGGCAGCAAGCGGCATTCGAGCCAGGCGACGCAACCGTCGAGCAACGGCGCATCGATCAGGTCACCCGTGAAGGTCTGCAAGCCATAGGCCTGAAACTTGTCCTGCCCGTGGCTTTGAGTGATCTCCAGACCCGAAGTCGAACCGACGGTTTGCACGATATCAGCCTGATTGACGCAAGGAACGTTGAGCACGAAGGTGCCGGACGCCTCGAGCAACTGCCTCGTCCAGGTGGATTTGTCGAGTACGACGGCAACTTTCGGCGGTTCGAAATCCAGCGGCATTGCCCACGCTGCGGCCATGATGTTGCGCTGGCCGTCATGGGCGGCGCTGACCAGTACGGTCGGGCCGTGATTGAGCAAACGGTAGGCTTTGTTCAGGGGGACCGGGCGGCGGTGGGAATCGCTCATGGGGATCTGCTCCGGGGAAAAGGAACAGATTGTAGCGCCAGCCGTTGGAGAAACGCAGACCCTGTGGGAGCGAGCTTGCTCGCGAAAGCGGTGTATCAGTCAACGCAAGGGTTGAACGTCAAACCGCCTTCGCGAGCAAGCTCGCTCCCACAGGGGGGAAAGAGTCAGCGCAGATCAGTTGGACAGTTGATTGGCAAACTGACCCACCGCGTTCACGACTTTCTGGGCGCCGTCCTGAATCTCGACGATTACCGTGCCCGCCTCGGCCGCCAGCGCCAGCCCTTGTTCGGCCTGGAGTTTGCCGTCGGTCATCAGGGCCACGGCGTTGCGGGCCATTTCCTGGTTCTGTCGTACCACCACGACGATTTCATCGGTCGCCTGGCTGGTGCGCGATGCCAATTGCCGCACTTCGTCGGCTACCACGGCAAAGCCACGGCCCTGCTCGCCGGCACGGGCCGCTTCGATCGCGGCGTTGAGCGCCAGCAGGTTGGTCTGTTCGGCGATGCCGCTGATGGTTTTGACGATGGTGCCGATCACCAGCGACTGCTCGTTCAGTGCTTCAATGCCCTCACCGGCGGCCTGCATGTGCCGCGACAAATCGCGCATCACGTTGACCGCTTCAGTCACCACCGCAGTGCCGCGCTGCGCGGTGCTGTCGGTTTGTTGCGAGGTGCTGTAGGCAATGCTGGCCGCGTCGGCAACGGCTTGTTCGCGGTTGACCTGATCGGTGATCACCGTGGCGAACTTCACCACTTTGTACAATTTGTTGTTGGCATCGACCACCGGGTTGTAGGACGCCTCCAGCCAGACTGTACGACCATGGCTGTCGACACGCTTGAAGCGGTCAGCCACGAATTCACCGTTGTTCAAGCGACGCCAGAAGTTCTGGTACTCGGCGCTGTTGTACTCATCAGGTGTGCAGAACTGGCGGTGATGTTTACCCTTGATCTGCGCCAGGCTGTAACCCATGCCGCTTAGAAAGCGCTCGTTGGCGTTCAGCACGTTACCGTTCAAATCAAACTCGATCACCGCGGTGGAACGCACCAGTGCGCCGATAAGGTTTTCGTGCTCGCGGGAAGCTTCAATCGTGCGGGTCAGGTCGCTGGAGAAGATCGAGATGTGCTTGATCCGCCCATCCGAAGAACGTACCGGCTGCACGATCGAGCGCAACCAGGCCTCGTTACCGTTGCCACGCAAAAGACGCACGGCACCGGCGAAATGTTCGCCGCGAGTCATGGCGTTCTTGAAGCGCTGATGGAATTCGTCGGATTTCACGTGGACTGGCACGATGTCATCAATAGCCCGGCCAATCAGGTCCTGGCTCTTGTAGAACATCTCGTTGAGAAAGTTCTGGTTGACCGACTGAATCCGTCCGTCCGGCTCAAGGGTCAGCACCAGCATCTCGCTTTCCAGGCTTTCCTTCACCTGTAGCAAGCTGGAGAGTTCTTCACGAAGAGTGGCCAGCTCTTGCTTCAGGCGTTTGTTGAACATGGCAGGGTACCGATGGGCAGGGTAGAAAGCGGCATACAACCTAACCATCGGCTCTGGAACACTTTTCTGAAGAGCGTTTGCGACCGGTCAGTCAAAAATAGTTTCGACGCCGGGCATCAAGTAGTTCCGGCAACCTGACATGGCCCCGTACGCGGCACCCGCGAACCGAAATACGCCGCACTCAGAACACCCACCGCGCCCATTACCGCGCAGAAGATTACGCAGATCCATGGGCTCCATGGCATCAGACCGATCAGCAACAACGGCGTGATACTCGCCCAAGCGGCGTAGGCAATGTTGTAAGTGAAGGAAATACCGGAGACCCGAATACGCGCCGGGAACAACCCGACCATCACCGACGGCACTGCCCCCACAACGCCACAGCCAAGACCGGCCACGGCATACGCAAGGCCAAGCCAATGGCTACCCATGATCAAAAAGCCGTAAAGCACGCCAATGCCCAGCGGCAGCAGCAGGCTATAAAGCATGACCGTGCGCCAGGCACCGATGCGATCAACCAGCAAACCGGCGATCACGCAGCCGATGTTGAGGAAGACGATGCCCAAGGCACTGAGCGCGAAAGTGTGGCTGGCGGTCATGCCGAAGGTTTTCTGCATCATAGTCGGGGTGATGACCACGAACACCACCACCGCCGACGTCAGCACGCAGGTCAGCAACATGGCCGGCAGCATCGCCAGACGATGTTCGCGCAGCACCGTGCGCAACGGCAGTTCGACCCGTGCTTCACGCTGGGCTTGCATCGCCATGAACACCGGGGTTTCGCTCAACCAGCGACGCAAATAGACACCAATCACGCCGAACACGCCGCCCAGCAGGAATGGATAGCGCCAGGCGTAATCAAGAATTTCCGCCGGGGTGAAGACTTGTGCGAGGAACGTTGCAGTCAGCGCGCCGATCAGATAACCGAAGGTCAAACCAGCCTGCAAAAAGCCCAAGGCATAACCGCGATGACCGCTCGGTGCGTGCTCGGCGACGAATACCCAGGCGCTCGGCACTTCACCGCCAACGGCCGCGCCCTGAAGGATGCGCAGCGCCAACAACAGCAGCGGTGCGAAATAACCGATTTGGGCGTACGTCGGCATGATCCCGATCAGCAGGCACGGCAGCGCCATCATCAGAATGCTCAGGCTGAAGACCTTTTTGCGGCCCATCCGGTCGGCGAAATGCGCCATCAGAATCCCGCCCAGCGGCCGCGCCAGATAACCAGTGACAAAAATCCCGAAGCTTTGCAGCAGACGCAGCCACTCGGGCATTTCCGGCGGGAAGAACAACTGGCTGAGGGTCAGGGCGAAGAATACGAAGATGATGAAATCGTAGATTTCCAGCGCCCCGCCAAGGGCCGCAAGGCCGAGCGTCTTGTAGTCGGAGCGGCTGAACGGCGCAGGTTTGGCCGTGTTTTGGGCAGTCATGGCAAAGAACTCTGGCAGGCAAAAAACCAAGGCGCCCATGGTCTACGCAAATGAACAGATGGACAACCCGTTAGACCATAGTCCCGGTTTTGCAAAACCTGCTCACAAAACAGCTTGGCTTGAATTATTGTTGAGGCCAGTCCAGAGGGTTCGACCCGGGCGCCAACTAACCATGTGAACACCTGTGGGAGCGAGCTTGCTCGCTCCCACAGTAATGGTGAAGTGCCTGGAATTGGGCGCCTTGCGGACCCAAAACAACCATAAAAATCCGAGGTACTCCCGTGGCCGTTGATATCGAAGATAGCCGCTCTGCGCGCTTTGCCCTGCGCTGCTCAAGTTTTGCCGAACGCTGGTTTCCCGACTCCTGGGTATTCGCGGCGCTGGCCGTCATCATCGTTGCACTGGCCACAATGGCCATGGGCGCCAAACCCACCGCCGCTGCCATGGCGTTCGGCGACGGGTTCTGGAGCCTGATCCCGTTCACCATGCAAATGGCTTTTGTGGTGATCGGCGGCTACGTGGTCGCCAGTTCTCCGCCCGCCGTGAAGCTGATTGACCGCTTGGCGCGCATCCCGAAAAACGGTCGCTCGGCCGTGGCCTGGGTCGCGCTGATCTCGATGGTCGCCTCGTTGCTGAACTGGGGCCTGTCGCTGGTATTCGGTGGTTTGCTGGTACGCGCCCTCGCCCGCCGCACCGATCTGAAAATGGATTACCGCGCTGCCGGCGCCGCCGCCTATCTGGGCCTTGGCGCGGTGTGGGCACTGGGTCTGTCGTCGTCGGCCGCGCAGTTGCAGGCCAACCCTGGCAGCCTGCCGCCGTCGATCCTGTCGATCACTGGCGTTATTCCGTTCACCGAAACCATTTTCCTCTGGCAGTCCGGCGTGATGCTGCTGGCGCTGATCGTGGTTTCGATCATCATCGCCTACGCCACCGCCCCCGGCCCGAACTCTGCGCGCAGCGCCGAGGCCTGCGGGATCGACCCGGCCTTCAACCTGCCGCCGCTGCAACCGCGCACCCGGCCCGGCGAATGGCTGGAACACAGTCCGCTGCTGATCATCGTGCTGGTGCTACTGGCGGCGGGATGGCTGTTCCATGAGTTCTCGACCAAACCTGCGATTACCGCGATTTCCGGACTGAACACCTACAACTTCCTGTTCATCATGCTCGGCGCATTGCTGCACTGGCGCCCGCGCAGCTTCCTCGATGCGGTCGCCCGCGCGGTGCCCACCACCACCGGCGTGCTGATCCAGTTTCCGCTGTACGGCTCGATCGCCGCGCTGATGACCACCGTCAAAGGCGCCGATGCACAAACCCTGGCCCACCACATCTCAACGTTCTTCGTTAGCATTGCCTCGCACGACACCTATGCGCTGCTGATGGGCGTGTACTCGGCGATTCTCGGTTTCTTCATCCCGTCCGGCGGCGGCAAGTGGATCATCGAAGCGCCGTACGTCATGCAAGTCGCCAACGACCTGCAATACCACCTCGGCTGGGCGGTGCAGATCTACAACGCGGCGGAAGCCTTGCCGAACCTGATCAACCCGTTCTACATGCTACCGCTGCTAGGCGTGCTCGGCTTGAAGGCTCGGGACCTGATCGGCTTCTCGTTCGTGCAATTACTGGTGCACACGCCGCTGGTGCTGCTGTTGCTGTGGGCGCTGGGGACAACACTGGCGTATACGCCGCCGGTGATGCCGTAACTTGACGCAATTGCACCTGCCTCGCAGCAGGTGCAATCAGTTTTGAGTGGCAGGGAGGACTTTCAAGAGTTCAGGCAATGATGATCAAGCTCATGATGACCGCTTGCTGCGTACGCTTGTCGTCGACGAACTCTTCCTTGCTGAGGCCTTCGACAAAGATCAGCGCATCACTGGCGGCCAGGTGCATGTGCTCAAGATAATCGTCGAGTCGGTTCTCAGTCATACGGGACGTGCCTGATCAAGGACCTGCTGACGAAACTTCAGCGGCAGGTCTCCCGGCGTGAGCAGATCAACAGTTACGCCGAGCAAATCTTCCAGTTCAACCTGAAGGCCGCCGAGGTCAAACAAAGTGGCGCCGGGCAGCGGGTCGACCAACAGATCCAGATCACTTCCATCAATATCAGTCCCCAATACTGCCGAACCAAATACGCGGGGGTTAGCCACACGGAATCGGCCAACCACTTCTCGGATGGCGGATCGTTGCAGCTCAAGTGCAGTGGAAGGCTTCATTCTTCACCAACGCAAGATTCGGTTTGTCAGCAGTCTAGCTGAAAGTGCCGCGCGAAGGCCCTCCATGGAAAAACATGGCAGCGATCACTTGAAGCCGGTAACTCCGGTGGCATTGACCAATGCCCCGCATTTACAGGTGAGCCTGGCCTCTGCTCGCCATTAAAATTTGCCAGTTAGCACTTCTCCGGACAACAGCGCTGATCCAATATGAGGCGCCCCAGAATCGGGGTAACCACGCTGAAAAGGATCTGAGCATGTTCAAACTCGCAGGACTTACCCTCGCCGCGCTGACACTGAGCGCCGCCGCCCACGCCGATGTGGACCTGAAGCTGGGCAGCACCGAGCGCGTCACACGTCTCTTCGCCTACCCCAACAACTGCAGCGTGATCTGCTTTCGCAACTGGACGCTGGAGCAGACCGTCACGCATTACCTGACCCAGAGCGTGCAGCGCGACGGCTATGCCAATGCGAAGGTTCTGGTGAAAACCGATAACGACCAGCTCTATGTCGAAATCAGCGGCGTGCCACAGGGCTACGAAAAACCGTTGTCGGCACTGCTGGACGCGGGCGATCTGGCCTACAGCGGCGCCAGCAAGCTCAACGCCGATGGCAAATGGGCGTATAGCTGGTATCTGTTCCTGCCGTTGGGCATGGCCCTGGAAAATCGTAAAAGCGTCGAGTTGTTGCACTTTCCGCCGGATTACTCGCTAACCCAGGCTCAGGATTATCTGCGCTCCAATACCACTGACCGCTGGGCAACGCTGTTGACGGTCAATGGCATCCCCGCCAATCAGACCCCGGCCTATCAGACCATCATCGACATCGCACCGATCGCCGCGCCGTCTAACGCCGGCAGTGACCTGGAAGGCGTCTATGACTACTTCAAGGACTATCAGACCACGCTGGTCAAGCAGTTCAGCCAGACCGCCAGCGGCCAGACGCTGCCGATGGTGGCGTTCGGTGCACCGGTCCGCAACTGGATCAAGCAGCAATACGGGCCGACCGTGAACGTCCTCGGCCTGGCGACCATCAGCCCAAGCGCAGGGGTGAACGTGCCGGTGCTGGGTTCGAACCATCCCAGTTACATCTGGTACGCCGCCGACGCCAAGAGCTATACCGGCGACGATGCGCAAGCCAAGGCTGACGCGGCAGGCCTGAAGGTTATGGGTCAGGATTTGAGCGCCGCCTGCTGGCAGGCCAACATGGGTAGCAAACCGGGCAGCGATGCGCAGACCACTCTCAGTAGCTGCACGCTGACCTGGCAAGTCACGCAAAAGGTCAAAACCTGCGAGTTGTTCTACACCTCGATTCGCAGCCTGACCCCGGAACAAGCCGCCACCAAGTGCGCCACCCCACCAGTCAAGGCTCAACTGCAACAGCTCAAAGCCCCTTTGCCAGCAGCCGCTGTCCCCGCCCCACATCTGTAACCGCGCCAATGGCTTTCCCGTGTCAGCCATGACTGACGCGGGAAAGCGTGTATTTCGCCTGTCAGATCTGACAGTAGACCGTCTATACCTATTAAGACTAGATTGGATCCAAAGAAATAGTGCCGCTGTGCTGACAGGACGTCAGCTAAAGGAAGTCGCGCCCTCCTTGCGACAAGGACTGTTATGAATACCCATGCGATTGCTGGATCTGTTCCCCGCGATACCGAAGGCATTTACCCCTTCGCCGGCCTGCCGGTGCGCCTTGGGTTTCCGTCCTGCGCCGACTTCGAAGTCATTCACGATGAGCACGGGACCCCAACAGGGGTCGTAGCACGTCGGGAGTTTCTGCGCACCAGCCGGATGTGCAGAGTGTCGGGACAGTTGCTGCCCTATCGTTGTCGACAGACCCGACAGTTGTTGAATGGCGTCCACGTCTACGACCCACGCTTTTGCGGAGCGCTCGAACACGCCTGCGACCCGAACGTGTTTCTCGACATGAGCGAACTGTGGCTGTGGGCATTGAAAGATATCCACAGGAGTGAGCGGCTGACCATGGATTACGCCGCCACCGAAGACAAACTGCTGCACCAGTTTGCCTGCGGTTGCGGTTCTGCGCGTTGCCGTGGGTGGATCACCGGTTACAACGAACCGCCGAGCATCGAGGGCCAGCACTTTTTACAGCGCTGGCGTCGGCAAGATTCTCGCTGATCCCCGCGGACAACCTTTGGGCTACGGCGCCCCGACAGGACGCAAGCGATACTGCGGCGGCAATTGCTCGAAACCGCTGATGGTCGCGTTCAGGCTTTTCCAGCGGCCATCCTTGATGCCGTAAATGCAACCGTGGATCGACAGGCTCTGCCCGCGATGCCAGGCGTTTTGCACAATGCTGGTGTGGCCGACGTTGGCCACTTGCTGGATCACGTTGAGCTCGCACATGCGATCGACCCGCTCTTCTTCGGTCGGCAGCTTGGCCAGTTCGTCACGCTTGTCGTAATAGAGGTCACGGATCGAGCGCAGCCAGCCGTCGATCAGACCGAGCTGACGATCCTGCATCGACGCCCGCACACCGCCACAGCCGTAGTGGCCGGTGACCAGAATGTGTTTGACCTTGAGCACATCGACCGCGTACTGGATCACCGACAGGCAATTGAGGTCGGTGTGCAGCACCACGTTGGCGACATTGCGGTGTACGAACAAATCGCCCGGCAACATGCCGACGATTTCGTTGGCCGGCACCCGTGCGTCGGAACAGCCAATCCACAGGTATTCAGGGGTTTGCTGACGCGCCAGCTTGGCGAAGAAATCCGGGTCTTCCTTGGTGATCGCGTCAGCCCAACGCTCGTTGTTATCAATCAGGTCTTGTAAGTCGTGCATGCTGTAAGGCCTCAAGAAAGATGCGCTGCTTTGACAGACGACCGTCGGTCGGGGTCACGCCAGAACCGCAAGTGATTTCATTGGAATTCTCGTGTGCCCGGTGAGTCCACCTAAGTAAGGCCCACACTATGAGGATTTGCCATGACTGATTCACGACGCCCTTACGATGCGGTGCAACCGGAGCCCATCGATGATAACGAAGATCGCATGGGTTCGATGCACGAGCTGGATTTCGACGACGAACAGCCCAGCGCGAAGATCGGCGATGAACTGTCGGTGCAGGAACGTGAACAACTGATGCCCGAGGAGCGCGTACGTGAAGCGGGCCTTACTGGCGCATCGACTGCCGACCATGAGCCAACCGACGATGATATGAGCCCCGAAACCCTGATTCATGAGGATGGCGCCAGAGACGCCAGCGAATCCGGTGAAGACAATCCGGCGGATTGGGATTTGAGCGTGGTCGATGAAGACGATATCGGCGGCGGCAATGGCCTGGATGAAGCAGAGCTGGCGCGGCGTGAACCGCTGGATGGTAATCGCTGATTGGTTTCCTGACAAAACGTCATCGCGGGCAAGCCCGCTCCCACAGGGATCTGAGTCGTGCCCAGATTATGTATACGGCAAAAAAACTGTGGGAGCGGGCTTGCCCGCGATGCTTTTGTGGCTCAATCCACTAGGGTGCAGGCCATGACCACCGCATCTTCGCGCCCACCAACAGCCGGATAATAATCCCGACGCCGGCCAATCTCATTGAAGCCATAACGCTCATACAAACGGAACGCCGACTGGTTGCTGTCACGCACCTCCAGGAAACACTCGCGCGCCTGGGCGGCATACGCCCGCGACATCAGATGCTCCAGCAACGTCAGCCCCAGCCCACGCCCCTGATTCTCCGGTTTGACCGTGATGTTGAGCAGGTGCGCCTCATCCAGAATGATCTGCACCACGCCGTGACCGACCTGCTGCTGACCTTCGAACATCAACCAGATCTGGTATTTGCCGAGGCCGTCGAGAAAAATCCCGCGGGTCCACGGGTGGCTGTACGCGGCGAATTCAATCTTCAGCACAGCGTCCATGTCCGCCTCGGTCATCGGGCGGAACGTTACAGCGTCACTCATTCGATTCTTTCCAGCGCGCCATCAGCCGACGCATGGCTTGCCACACAGCGGCTTTGCGCTGTGGCTCTTCCATTAACAATTCCAGACCGGGAATGGCCCAGGCCGAGCCCAGACCTTCGATCTGCAATTCACGATTGAACGCTTCAGCGTCCGATTCACCGGCAAAACGCACCGCTGGCAGGCCGATCAGCCACAGGCAGGCGCACGGCGCCGCTTCCATTTGTACCGAGAGAAAACCTTGCACGAAGTCGCGCGCAGCTTCCGGGCCCTGATCCATGGTGCCGCGATTCAACCACGGCCAGCGCACGGGCTCGCCGACAATTTGCGGCGCATCCGGCAGACCGGCGGCGCGCAGCATGTCTTTAAGCAGCAAATAGGCGGGATCGCGGCTCTGGAAGGGTTCACCTGTGGGTAACTCCACCAGCAGCAGGCAACGCCCGGCGCGCAGCAGTTGCAGGGCGAAACGCGGTGGTGGCACCGGTGCCGGTTTGGCGACCACGGGAGTTTCGTCGACCTCTTCCACCGGTTTGGCACCGGTTCGGGTGCTCGCCAGTGAGGGGCGCGGCACTTCGATTTTTGGTCGTTCGACCGGACGCGCGGCAGGCTGCACCGGGGCTTCGGCTTGCGGAGCCAGCGTCACCGGAGCCTCAACCTCAGGCTCGGGCATGTCCAGCAGCTCGGGCCGCGAAGGGGCGGCGAAGGGCAATTCGGTGCGCGGCAGCCAATTGACCACCTGCATGGCGTTCAAATAGGCGCGGCGGCGGGACTCGATAAGCAAAGGTCGGCCATTTGTGGATAACTGAAGTGCGCCGATTCTACCGCCCTTCGCTCAAGATCGCTTGCTGTTGATCGATAGCCTTGATCCAGGCGCTTCATCAATGCTCTTTACCTTAGAAAAATCGACAGCCCGTCCCGAGAGTGAATCGCATCCTTCGTGATGCAGTACAATCGCCGCTTTTAATCGCCAACCAGCCGGCCATTCCGATGATCGAACCCAAGCGCGTCTTGCGCGCCCTCGCTGAACACTGGGCACTTCTGGAGCCACTGTGCGAGCACTTCGACCAAGGCACACTGAGCCTCAACGAATTGCGCACGCAACTGGCCGCCCAACAACTGGACAGCACGCCGCAGGACATCACCAGCCTGCTCGACGTGTGGATTCGCCTCGACATTCTGGTGCCCGTGGCGAAAAGCCCGAACCGTTTCGAGCTCAATGCGCAGATTCACGACTTCCTCGCCTACCTGCGTCGTGAGCACCGTTTAGGCCTGTGCCTGGAGATCGAAGCCTATCTGCGTCACCTCGAGCGGCTGGCCGGGTACATTCAGGACGCGTTCGACATCCGCGATGGCCACGACCTGGCCCGTCAGTTGCGCTTGCTCGACATGCGCGTACGCGACGTGTTGAAGAAGCTCGACAACGACGAACAGGCGCTGATGGCCGTGGCCGAACGGGCCAAGACCAGCGACCGGCAGATTCCACTGCGTCAGCGTTACGCCGAAGTGCTGGCGACCTGGGACGAATACGTCGAGCCGATGATCGATCTGGTCAACGCCGACGGCGCCTTCGAACAAGGCGTGCGCAAGGTCGAAACCGTGCTGCTGAAGATGCTCAGCGAACAGCAGCGCCTCGGTCATCTGGTCGATGACGACATGCTGCTGCGTACCCACGCGCGCATCCTCGAAATGCAGACCAGCGCCCAACTGACCCTGCGTCATGCCCGCGAACTGCTGCTGCCGCTGCGTGAAGAAGCGCGCCGCCATAACGCCGTGACCCGTGGCGCTGCTCTGGCACTGGCCGCGATCCGCCGCAAAGGTATCGATGCCGTGCCGCAAGCCGCGATGCCGCTGTTCACCCGTCCGCAAAGCACCTTCCTCGGCAGCGCCAGTCAGGTCGAGGCCTACGTTTATGCGCTGGCCCGTTTCGAGCCGAAACCGGCACGTTTCCCCAAGGCGCACAAAACCCAAAAAGGTGGCGAAGCTCCACGTGCGCCACGCACCGTGCGCGAGATGCTCGAGCGCTGCGAAGACGCCCTGCCGATGCCAGACTTGATGGTCTGGCTGCTGGAGCAGGAACCGGACGGCGCCACTGACGAATTGCTTTACTGGTTCTCGCGCCTGTCGCGGGAAAAGCGCTTCAAGCGCGAGCGTCTCGAACGCCGCGACTACCACACTCACGAGCACCAGGTCAGCCTGCGCTCCTTCGCCCTGCTCTCGGCCCGCGACCCCGCCGCCGAGGATTCTGCGAGCATCCCAAATGCATCTTGATCTCTCCGAACTGTCCCAACTCGCGCCGATCTTCCGCGAACTGTTCAAGGGCTACCACGTCAGCCGCCGTGATCCAGAGCTGTACGCACAACTGTCGAACTTCCAGGATCAGTACCGCACGCTGTTCAAGGCCCTGGGCTTTGAACTGGTCTGCGACACCCGTGGTTTCTACTACTTCGTGCCGGACCTGGCCGCTGCGGCGGTGAACAAGACTGCCCAGCGTCTGGCGCTGTTCACCTTCATCCTCGTCGAGCATCTGGCTGATCAGGGCCGCGACCCGATTGCCGTGCTCGACGGTGGTAGCCTCGGCCGGGAAGAACTGCCGTCGCTGCTGGAAAAGTACCGCGATCTGTTTATTCAGGCCGAAGTGCAGACCGTTGAAGAGCTGGAAGAAAAGATCATGCGCCGCATGACCCAGCTCGGCTTCGCTGGCGAAGAGAACGGCGTTTACCGTTTCCTGCCGCCGATGCACCGTTTCCTCGACGTCTGCCTGTCGGTTCAGCAGAACCGCGATCTGGCCGCCAGCGTGCACAGCGTATTGCCGCTGCCGGCACCGGTGCTGATCGACGAAGCCGCCGAAGCCAAATTCCTCGAAACCGACGATCCACTCGATCTCTCGGAATTTGACGAGGAAAGCGAAGAAGACGCTTTGGCCCGCGCCATTGCCGAAGAACAGGAGACCGACGCATGAGCCAGGAACGCTACGGCATCCGCCGCTTTGCCCTTTTGAACACTGCCGGTTACAGCCTCGGTCTGTTCCCGCTGGAAGAACCGCTGTCGGTTTATGGCGCGAACAACCTCGGTAAATCGGCGTCGATCAACGCCTTGCAGTTCCCGATTCTGGCGCGCATGTCAGACATGAGTTTCGGCAAGTACAGCCTCGAACAATCGCGACGTTTCTACTTCGCTACCGACACCAGTTACATCCTCGTCGAAGTAAACCTACCACACGGCCCACACGTCATCGGCGTGGTCGGTCGCGGCCCGGGCGGTGGTTTCGGTCACCAGTTCTTCGCCTACGCCGGCAAACTCGATCTGGCCCATTACCAGAAAAACGACACTTGCCTGCGCCAGAAAGAGCTGTTCAGCAACCTTGAGAAAGAAGGCCTGAAAGCCTACGAACTCAAACCTGATGAACTGCGTCGCTTGCTGGTTGGCGGTCATACGTCGATCCCGCTGGACCTGACCCTAATCCCGCTGCGATCCACCAGCGAGCAGAGTCTGAAGACGTTCCGCGCACTGTTCATCAACCTGCTGCACATGCGCGAAATCACCGCGGCCAAGCTCAAGCAACTGTTCCTCGATGCCTTCGAGCACAGCTTGCGTTCGGGTAGTGTCGATTACATCGCCGCGTGCGAAGAAGCGTTCCGCGACGTACGCCGCATGGAACAGGACTACAACTCGCTGGTCGCCGCTGGTCCACTGGTCGAAGCCTTGGCCAACGGCGTGAAACAGCGCGACGTGCTGCGCGGCAAACTGCATCGCCTGTCGCCGCTGCTCGATTCGCTGCTCGGCACCTGGTCGGATTACGCCGGTGCGCGCAAGGAAGAGCTGACGATTCAGGCCGATCACTACCGAGGCGAGCAGGACGCACTGCAAAACAATCAGCGTGGCGGTACGCAAGAGCTGATGCGTCTGGAACGGGAAATTTCCGGCATCCAGCGCTGGCTCGGCGAATTGTCGGTGCTGAAGAATCGCTTCGCGCTGGTCGATGACGTCAAAGTGCTGGAGCAGCAATTGCTCGCTGCCAAAGACGCTCACGACGAGTTGGCCGGTGCCTTGGCGCAATCGCGTCAGTTCAGCGCCGAGGATCTGGAAGAGCGTCTGCGCGATCTGGAAAAACGCCTGAAGTCGGTGAAGCAGCAACTCGATCACGCCGACAACAACAGCTACGCCCGTCTGCGCGAAGAGTTCTCGCAGCCGGACGTCGAGCGTTTGATGCGTCTGTTCAACAGCGCGCTGTTCAGCCTGCCGCTGGGCGAGCACGGCATCACCCTCGACGAAGATGGCGCGTGGGTGAAGTCGGTTGAGCTGATTCTCGATGGCTTCAAAGGCGAGCGCTTCGAGGTGCCGGGCCTGTCGATCGACCTCTCGCACATCGAGCCGCCGGCCCTGCAAGCCTTGGCCGACCGTGCCGCGCTGCGCGATCAGAAAGAGCGTCTGGACAAAGAACTCAAGCAACTGAAAACCCAACAAGCCGTGGCAGCCGACCGCGCCGCGAGCAAGACCCAGACTGAAGCGCTGTACCAGCAAGTGTTGGATGCGCAGAAAGCCCTGGAAGACTTCCGTCGCAGCCAGACCCTGAGCGCCGAAGAAGGCGACAAACTTGAGCAACTGGCGCAGATGGAAGGCGCGCAGGATGAACTCAAGCGCTCCAGTGATGCGTTCACCGAACGCGTCCAGCAACTGTCGGCCAAGCTGCAACTGGTCGGCCGGCAGATCGCCGACATGGAAGCCAAGCAACGCACCCTCGACGACGCCCTGCGCCGTCGTCAGTTGCTGCCGGCGGATCTGCCGTTCGGCACGCCGTTCATGGATCCGGTCGACGATTCGATGGACAACCTGCTGCCGCTGCTCAACGACTATCAGGACAGCTGGCAAGGCCTGCTGCGCGCCGACGGTCAGATCGAAGCGCTGTACGCGCAAGTGCGGCTCAAAGGCGTGGCCAAGTTCGACAGCGAAGACGACATGGAGCGCCGCCTGTCACTGCTGATCAACGCTTACGCGCACCGCACCGACGAGGCGCTGACCCTCGGCAAGGCGCGGCGTGCGGCAGTCACCGACATCGCCCGGACCCTGCGCAATATTCGTAGCGACTACGACAGCCTTGAGCATCAACTGGCGCTGTTCAACCGCGAGATCAACAAGCGTCAAGTGTCCAACCTGCAGAGCTTCCGTATCGTGCTGGCGCCAAACAAGGAAGCACTCAAGCACATCGACCAGATCATCCACAGTGCCGGTCAGTATGAAGAAGGCGAAACCCTGTCGGTGTTCGACCTGAGCCAAAGCGCCGAGCAGGACAACAAGAACGAAGAGGCCAAGGAATACCTGGCGCGGCTGGTGGCGGCAAACCACAACCAGCTCGGCCTCAAGGACTTGTTCGAACTGGCGTTCGAGATCACCAAGGTCAACGGTCAGCCGGTTATCCACACCGACATCGACGGCGCGGCATCCAACGGCACCACCATGACCATCAAAGCGCTGACCAACATGTACTTGTTGCTGCACTTGATGGACCGCGATCAGGCCGGTCGCGTACGCCTGCCGTACTACCTAGACGAAGCGGCGGACATTGACGAGAAGAACCAGGCAGCCTTGCTGGAAACCAGCCTGCAACTGGGCTTCGTGCCGATTCTGGCGAGCGTGAAGCCGCAGGTCTGCGCCAGTGTCGCCATCGACCTGGAAGGCGGCAGCGGCCCGGCGGGGATCTACATCGACGAGGCGGACTGGAAGTACATCCGTCGCCATGATGTGGTCAAAGCCACGGTGAATGTTGAAGCGGATGAGCCGGAGCTGGATGCGGTTTGATCGGCATTAACTGAAGGCAATAAAAAGGGCCGCGATCTGTTTGGATCGCGGCCCTTTTTTATGGCTTGGGGTTTGTTGCGGGTTTTAAGGCCTCATCGCTGGCAAGCCAGCTCCCACAGGTTTTGCGTCGAACACGGATTTTGTAAACACCGCCGACCACTGTGGGAACTGGCTTGCCAGCGGAAGCCTCCTCCCAGACACCTCATAATTCCCGGATTACTTACCGAGCTGGATCTTCGGCGCCCAGGTCAGCCACTCATCCTCGAACTTGTCGAACAGCGGGAACGTCTGCTCAGCCCGAGCGGGATTGCCCATGCGCTCGCCATCCGGCGTGGCAAACGCGATACCGCCCTGAATCGCCGTTTCAAGCGATTCCGTGCGTACTGTCAAGCCGTTGAACAGGCCGATATCGAAGCCCACGCCACTGGTGTTCCAGAATCGGCTGCCACCGCGCACCAACGGCGCATATTTCGGCTCGATCAGGATGTGCACCAACACGCGATCAGCGGTCTGGCCCAGTTCATAACCGGTGACCTTGCCCACGGTGATTTCACGGTAGGTCACTGGCACACCCGGTTTCAGCGAACCGCGACGCGCCGCGCTCAATACCAGACTCAAACCAGGCTCTTGCCTGGCGACTTCCGGTGCACTGGCCAGTGCCACGAAGTTCTTCTGCGGACCAAGGTTCTTCGCCGCCGGTTGCACTTCGATATATTGCCCGGTGACCAGGGTTTCCAGATTGGACGTCTTGATCAACCCCAACTCCGGTTTGACCACCCAGAACTGACTGCCAACCCGGGCAATCTTCTCCGGTACTTCCGTGATGCGTGCGGTGAGGATGACCGATTGCAGATCGTCGGTCAGATCGACACTTTCGATTTTGCCGACATCCAGTCCCTTGAAGCGAACTGGCGTACCACTACGCAAACCGTCGGCGCGATCGACCTTGATCGTTACAACATCACCCTTTTTATTGGCGTCGTCATGGCTGGCAAACAGGCGGAAGCGCGGAATACGTTTCTGCAACGGCGCCTTGGCCTGCGGCGTTTCGAAAGCAATACCGCCGGCCATCAGCGTCTGCAGCGATTCGCTCTTCACTTGAATGCCGCCCGTCAAACCACCGGTCAACGTAATACCGCTCACATTCCAGAAACGGGTCGAGGCGTTGACCAGATTTTCGTACTCCTTCTCGATGTGAACACCGATGACCACCTGCTTTCTCTTCTTGGAAAACTGGTAGCTCTGTACCGAGCCGACCTTGACCTGTTTGTAAAGAATCGGACTGCCGACTTCAATCGAACCAAGGGCATCGGTGAACAACACCAGGTGCAGACCCGGCGAACGCAGATCCAGCGGCGGTGCCTTTGGCCTCGCTTCGAATTCACGTTTCGGGGCAGCCCCTTTGTCACCCGGGCGCACGGCGATGTAGTTACCTTTCACCAATGCTTCCAGCCCAGTGATACCGGCCAGGGAAATCGACGGTTTGACCACCCAGAATTGCGTGCCATCGACCAGATAGTCTTCGGCCAATGGATCAAGGGTAAGCTCGGCTGTCGCGCTGTTCAGATCCGGGTCGACCTTCAGCGCCTTCAGATTGCCGACCTGAATGCCTTTGTACATCACCGGCGTACGACCGGCCTGCAGACCTTCGAAGTCGCTGAGTTTGACCTTCACACGGATCCCGGCAGCCGCAGCATCGAAGTCTTCATAAAGACGGAACGGCAGGCTTGGATCGGTGGGTGGACTGTCCTTGCGGTTCTCTGGCGTGGCGAAGGCGATACCGCCGGCGACGATGCTCGCCAGCGATTCGCTGCGCACTTTTACCCCGGACAGGTTGGCGTCAATGCTGATGCCGCTGGCGTTCCAGAAACGTGTGTGTTTGCGCACCAGTTTGGCGTAGGTCGGCTCGATAAAGACTTTGAGTTCGACGGTGCTCTGGTCTTCGGAGAGCAGGTAGCTTTTGACCTGACCGACTTTGATCTGCTTGTAGAACACCGGGCTGCCACGGCTCAGCGAACCGAGGCGATCAGCCTTGATGGTCAGGTGCAGACCGGGTTTGGCATCGGACAGCGGCGGCTCTTCGGCCAGCGCCTTGAACTTGCGCACAGGCTCGCCTTCGCCGGGACTGATGGCGACGTAGTTACCGGAGACCAGGGTTTCCAGACCGGTGATACCGGCCAGCGTCACGCTTGGCTTGATCAGCCAGAAGCGGGTGCTGGTTTTGAGGTATTGCTCGACGTCTTTATTCATCTCGACCGTGGCGATCACCCCTTTGGAGTTGCCTTCATCATCGAGCTTGAGCGTCTTGACCTTGCCAACCGACATGCCTTTGTACATGACCTCGGTCTTGTTGGCCTGAATGCCTTCGCCGCTTTCGAAGCGAATCTGGATCTCGATACCGGTTTCGGAGTAGGCACGCCACCCGAGCCAGCCACCGATGATCAGCGCAATTATTGGAAGTACCCAAATGGCAGACCAGTTCGAGGCCGGTCGGGTTTTCGCTACAGGCAAATCAGTCATGGTCGTCGTCCGACTCCGTATTATCCCAAATCAGTCGGGGATCGAAAGTTACTGCGGCAAGCATCGTCAGAATCACCACAGTGGCGAAGGCGATGGCGCCAAGATTGGCTTCGACACTGGCAAGCCGGCCGAAGTTGACGACCGCCACCAGAATGGCGATCACAAAAATATCGAGCATTGACCAGCGGCCAATGAACTCGATGAAACGGTACATCCAGATGCGCTGACGTGCAGACAACGGCTGGCGTCGCTGTACCGAAAACAGCAACAACGCGATGCCCACCAGTTTGAAGGTCGGCACCAGAATACTGGCGATGAACACCACGGCGGCAATCGGGATCATGCCGTGCTGCACCAACTCAATGACGCCGGACATGATAGTGCTCGGATCACCCTGCCCCAAAGAACTGACAGTCATGATCGGCAGGAGGTTAGCCGGAATATAGATAATCGCTGCGGTGATCAGCAGTGCCCAGGTTCTGGCCAAGCTGTTCGGACGACGCGCGTGAACCAGTGCGCCGCAGCGAGTGCAAGTCTGCTCGTCGGTGTCCACATCTTGTCTGTTCAACTCGTGGCATTCGGTACAAATCAGAATGCCCGCATCAATCGCCCGCATGAGCATCCTCTCCAGATAACGCCTGCCAGACCTGATGTGGCGACATCACCACCTCCAACCAGACCTGAATCAACAACAAGCCGATGAAACACACCAGGCCGAGGCCGACAGTAATAGCCGCCATATCCGCCAGTTTAACGATCGCCACCAATACGCCCATGAGGTAGACCTCGAGCATCCCCCAGTCCTTGAGGTGGTGGTAAATGCGATAGAGCAGCAAGCCGTAGCTGCGGCCAAGGTTGAAGCGAATCGTCAGTAATACCGCCAATTGGCACAACAACTTGATTAACGGAATGGCCATGCTGCACAGGAATACGACGATCGAAACACCTTGCATGTCGGTGTTGAACAAACCCACAACGCCGCTCCAGACGGTGTCGTGCGAAGACTGCCCGAGGATATTGAGCTGCATGATGGGTAAAAAGTTTGCAGGCACGTAAAGCAATAAGGCCGCAATGACCAAGGCAAGGCTGCGCTGCACCACATTATGGCGGTGAGCGTACAACTCGTAACCGCAGCGCGGGCACAGGGCTTTTTCGCCGTGGGCAAGTTTCGGCTTACGCATCAGCAGGTCGCACTCGTGACAGGCCACCAGGTCTTCCAGCGGTAAATCTGACAGCCCTGGGGCGTCAACCGGATCTGACATAAAAGCTCTGGCTCCGAAAAATGTGGGGCTATTCTAGTGTTCTGATTCGAAAATAACTGTGCAAATTTGTTCGCTGGCACGAACAAAAACTTTCCTGCGGACAAAACAAAACCCCAACTGCTTTCGCAATTGGGGTTTCGGAATTTAATCTTGACGATGACCTACTCTCACATGGG
>NZ_JBIWAL010000061.1:0-28629 GCF_044760045.1 Pseudomonas sp. NPDC098747
TCGAAATAGTGCGTGTAGAGCTTATTCGCGTAGGACATCCAAGACCTTAAACGTCAAATACACATGAGAATTGCAGTCCACGAGTATCCAAACGCTGATCAAAATATCTAAATCAAAAACAATCAAAGATGCGCATGACGACAGCGTGCTGTGGCGCCGCGTAATTTCGAAGGTATGACCCATAGCAAGACCATTCCCTGAGCCCCTGCCTCAGCAGCATTATTGTTTTTAAATTGAGGGCCTTACGCCATCCAGAGCGGCGATATCGACCTTTCTGTGGTCAGTTGCGCCAGTCCGTTGGGCGTCATCAAGCGCTGACAGCCGCGAGCGTTCCACACGGTGCCGCCAATAACCCGGGTGACCTGCTTAAAACGTTTGGCAGTGCGCTGTTCGACTTTGTCGAACAGCGGGTGCAAGAGTCGAGCTTGCTCTTCGTCGATGCGGTGCAGGGTGACAGATGCAAGGCGTCGACGCCGCCCCCAAGGGCCTGGGCGCAAGTTCAGGCCGGGCACTTCGGCTGCGAATACACCAGCTTCAGGTCATTCGGCCCATTGCGCCCCTGTGGGGCGGTCAAAAAAGATTTCTGATACCTATTATCTTTTCATCCAATTCAAACTGACATCTAATAGCCCCGGAATATGGCAAGCCGGGGGCTATTCATGGCGGCCCTGACGAGGCGCAGCAGCTTGCTGCTGTGGTGCGAACCTTATTCCGGGATGGAGCTCCTTGAGGCTCATACTCGCCCCGCGCTGTCTCAACAGCGCGTGGATTTTTTTTGCCTCCTCATTCTCATCCTGCGCGGCGCCCTCAACATCCTCACTCACTGAGTACTTTTAACTTTCATTGACGTTCATTGCGTTGCTAAATGGGCTCGCTGAGGGTTGGCAAAGCGGCTCCCCGGTCGCTTTCATGGGATGACTTCGTAAAGTACGACGCGCCAACCCTCACACCCCGTCCCCAACCTCACCAGGACGGGGCCACCACCCAGCCGCTTTGATAAAGCGCGTCCCCTCTGCGTCCTCCAACCATCCACACAGTGGAGTTTCAACAACTTCCGTGGTCAGCTGGGTCAGCCCGGGACATGGCGAATAGCCGCAGCAGCGGGGCCGCGGAAAATCAAGAAAAAAATCCGCTCGGGAAGGCCCTTTCTGGCCCATGCTCGCGGCCCTGGCTCTATCATCCTCCGTAAACATGATCGCCAGCGCCCGCCTCGGCGAACCCGCCGAAAGGCGATGAGGTGCGGGTCTCAACACGGCCGATCGACCACCAGCAGGACCCGTTGTCCATTTCTCATCAAGCCAAACTGCCAGCCTGCGCACTTCCACACCGCTAGTTCGGCGTCATGGCCGGTTCCGCGCACCCAACTGCGCTCCACGAGGGCGGGCCTTGGAAGATGCCGCCCCGAACTCGGCCGACCTATTCGAATCGTACGGCCATTTTTGCAATCTTGATCAAAAAGCCTTGCTGAGGTTTGAGAATCCTGTCTTCTCAAACCCGCTTGTTTTGCTCGTTCGGACGATCATCGGCCGACTGTACACATGTAATATCATGGCCTGTAGCGCACTACGAAATCGTCCACCGCGCAGTCATTTTGACTCAGTGGCGATGTCGCGCCGCCAGTCGCCAAAGGACTCTCCCGGGTCCACGTAGCGCAGGGCCGTCTGCACGTCCCGCCAGCCGACATACTCCATCAAGGCCTTGGGGCTCCATTGGTTTTGCGTGGCCCAGGTCGCGAAGCCGCGGCGTAATGAATGCCCGCTGTAGCGTTCCCCCGCGACACCACCGCGCGTCAGCGCCCGGCGCAACACCCGCGACACGCTGTACGGGTGCAAGGCGGTCGGGGCCAGATGGCCCCAACGGTCGATGCCACAAAACACCGGCCCACTCTGCAATTGACTGAGGGCCAGCCAATCCTCATAAGCCTGGACCGGGCACAGACGTTTTAAGGCAGGCACGCTGACGGTGCGCCCTTGGTAATCTCGGTCAGATTTGCTACTGGAGAGAAACAGGGTCAGCCCTTCTCCGGGCACCAAATGGTTGGTTTCAATGCGCAGACGACACAAATCATCGCTGCGAAAGGCGCGCCAAAAGCCCAGCAACAACAAAGCCCGATCTCGACCGGCGCGTAGGCGCACCGGCCGCTCGGACGATCCCTCCTCAACCTGCAGGGCCGCGACGCACAGCTCCAGCTCTCGCAGGAGCAAAGGCTCGGCTTGGCGCACGGGCCGCGGGTGCAGGGCCTGAATGCCGCGTAACACGTCCCGCACCTGCGGCGTCTTGGTCGGATCGGCAAAACCGTGGTTTTGATGCCAGCGGGCCAACGCCGCCAGGTGGCCGCGCAACGTACTGATGGCCAGGCGTTCCGCGTGCTCGGCCAGGTAACGCACGATCGCTTCACTGGAGGCAGGTAAAAAACCGCCCCATTCGGCCTCGTAGTGGGCCAAGGCCTGCTCATACCGGCGCGTGGTGCTTTCTCGTCGCGCGGCCTGCAGGTAACGCTCTGACGCCGAAGTCATACTTTTACCTCAGGCCTGGCAGGTCGTGGCGCGTAATAAGCGCGGACAGCATCACGATAAGCCAGTGGACGAGCATGTCGGTCACCTTGGGCCATACTGCATATCTATCGGGAATCTACAGGAGCTCCTGACATGGCCCGCGGCGGTATCAACAAAACCTTAGTGCACGCCGCGCGTGGTGCGCTGTTGGCCCGCGGGCTGCATCCCAGCATCGACCTGGTACGGGTCGAACTGGGCAACACCGGTTCGAAAAGCACGATCCAACGCTACCTGAAAGAACTCAGCAACGTCACGGATAACCCGCTGCCACCCACCGTCGATGAAGAAGTGCTGTCGTTTGTAGGGAGTCTAGCTGAGCGTCTGACGCAAAATGCGCAGAAGGCCATTGCGGAGGAACGCGGCCAACTTGATCGGCAAAAGCTGAGTTATACCGAAGAACGCACGCAACTACGCGAGCGCCTTGAACAAGCACTGACCACAATCACCCAGGTGACGAGCGCACTGGAGCAACAGCGACAGTGCGAACGGATTCTGCGCGAGCAGTTACAAGACAGTGAGGGTGAACGTCAGCAATTGCGACAGCTGGTTACGGGCCAGCAACAGATGCTGGAAGAGCGCGCCACTCAGCTGCAATCCTTAGAGGAAAAACATCAACATGCCCGGGAAGGGCTGGAGCACTATCGTCAAGAGCAGTTGGCCCAGCGCGGCCAGGAGTTACGGCGGCACGATGAACAAACTGAGCAATTGCGCAAAGACCTACGGAGCCTTCAGAACGCGCAACTGGCCAAACAGGAAGAGTTAGTCACCGTGTACCGCGATCAGGAACGCCTGCTTACTGAACACCGGGCGCATCAGTTGGAATTGCGTCAACTAAGTCAGGCACTGCGTGACAGTCAGCAGCGCCAGGACGGGCTGAGCACCCAGTTGCAACAACTGAAGACCGAACACGCCGTACTAGGTGAACGGGTCAAACCGTATCTGCTGCAGCACCGCAAGGATCGGCGGCAGCTACGCGAACAATCACGTCAAATTGAGACGTTGCAGAGGCTCCTGCGCCAGTTGACGCCCTCACCCTAGGCCAGTTACCGGACGATGACCATACCTTTAATTCATCGATAGGATTTCAATTAAAAGGATGTCAACTTCGCGGATGTGAACACTGCAAACCTGACTCTCCGGCCATGTTTGGCAAACAGTTTGGTGGGGCCTATTTAGGCAGTTCAACTGATGGTGCTGAAGTAGATCGGACAGCACTTGGGTCTGCGCCTAGCGGACGACGGTATCGACGCGTGGCGTATGCAGCAAAGACTTTATTGATCCTCGCATGTCTTGTCGCCGTATCCACGCTGTTGAGCAGTTTGGCTTCGCGCGCGACCTGCTCTTCTTACGGGTTCCAGAATGGCCGGGAGGTTCACTAAACAGTATTTGTTGGCTGCATGGTGTAGGCCTATCACACTTCGTTGCCGCGCAATGAAATTCGAGGAGTGTAGTGACAATTTACTGATGCGCTTCTTGCGAAGCGGCATTGGGAATCCAACCAATGCTAGGAACAGGAACATGCTGATATGGACCCGCACAGTAGGCAATCAATCAACGTCGATGACGAGATTACCGTGACCGCACTAGGCGTAAGCGGCCAGCAAGTAAGGATAGGCATACGTGCACCAGGGGATGTTCCAGTGCATCGCGAAGAGATCTACGAGCGGATTCAAACCGGCGCGCAAAAACCGCCGCCAAGATAGCCCGTCGCTAACCAACGCTCTCGCTGAGAACAAATCGATGAACCCTGAGGCACAGTGGTCGATGGATACTGCGCATACCATCACCTCAGAGTTCACCGATACCGCGTGACTGTGATGTCAGGAAAAAACAACAGACAAATGAGCAAGATAAATGACCATTAAAATTGCGATGCCTATCATCATGCAGATGGTGATATCGATGTGCATGACGTCACCCATTGGCGCATAGGGGAAGGATCCACGGACGGGAGCACGCGCCTTCATTGAGCTTAGATCCGACTCGAAGAATTTACTGGTATCCCTTGCCCATGTTTCTGACACCGCAACTTCGATGAAGGCGCTGCCAACTGCGCAGGTTCCAGTTCGTGTATCGATTAGATGCGATGACGGGTGGACTATCAAGACGAACTCTTCAGTGTTTATACAGCTCCCCCAGTTTACCCATAAAAAGCCCCTCTGCTTCAGTCAGGGCTTGCGCTTTTAGCGCACCATATTTGCCACGGCCACCACAGCTCTGGCACGCAACGATTGAATTTTCCTTCAATTTTTCCGGGAGCCTGACATTGGTGCCGCCACACCGCGCACAGCGAACTTTTATTTCCATCCAAATTCTCCTTGATACCGGTTGTGCCAAGAAATCGCTCGTAATGCGGCTTGTTTCGACGCTTAACAGACCTGAAGGCAGGTGCGCATATCACTATGCCTTAGCGCCAACGGACTGCCAATACAGACGATCCGTCTGTCAGCGGTATCCGTTTGACGGGTGATTCGTGTTTAAAACTCCCAAGGATTTCTTCACTGTTTCCATACGCCGTGACCTTGCCGGGCGGAACCTTGCGGAAGTCCCTTCCGGTCAGGGCGACGATCTATGCATTCGAATAATCCGCCAATCAGTCGAAGACCTACATGTCACCCGCTACGCCGACAATAACTAGTAAGAGGGGCTGGAAAGAATCGTAGAAAGCTGCCTCCCGGTGATCAGCGTAGAGGCATCAACCCTCATATTTTTGATGACCCTAGTGCGTGGTAATACATGCCGAGCGATTCACTGCGCGAGATGCGCGCGACCTCATCGAGCGCAAGGCTCGCGCACAACGAGTCAGCGCTACGCTTAACCAGCTGGCTGAGTGCTCCGGAAACAGGAAAAATCAGATGGATGAACATGAAGAGTGTGTGAGCGGAATCCCAAACGTTCACTTGCAATGACAGCACGGCAAAT
Source organism: Pseudomonas sp. NPDC098747 (assembly GCF_044760045.1). Lineage (NCBI taxonomy): Bacteria > Pseudomonadati > Pseudomonadota > Gammaproteobacteria > Pseudomonadales > Pseudomonadaceae > Pseudomonas > Pseudomonas sp. NPDC098747. The sequence continues at coordinate 5,478 of NZ_JBIWAL010000061.1, forward strand.
TGATGGATCAGCAAATCGTCTTTCCGACGCAGATCTTTGCGAAGGCATGGTCCAGGCAAACCTTACTCATGGCTTCATCCGAGAACGAATCGCTCAAACCAACTCATCGTACTCACGATACAGAAAGCGGACTTTGAACAGAGCTCCATCAACAGACCAACGCCCGCCGTCTTATAGCGTTTCAGATCCGTTAGGAGAGTAAGTCATGCCTACCGCGCGAGTCCAAAGCCTGAATGACGACTGCTCCTTGATCTGCAAGCAGAGCAGATCTGTAGGTCCCCGTAAAGAGGCTCCGAAGCTGCCCAGAAGCACGCTCATTGTCGGTATCGAATCGCCGGTTGCATTGACCGTGCATGCGAACTGCTGGTGACGGGAGACTCGCCATGACCGGCATTCAACGTATTAGCAGCCGGCATGCCATCTGGCGCGGCGCTGGTGGCGCCCTCCTTCTCAGCACCATTTGTATCTCACGACAATTTGCAGCATGATTACCCAATAACATTACCACTCAATCACGGCGCCCGACCCGCTGCGGGCGGCGCGGAGTTGCCAAGGCTTGCAGCTTGGCCTACGAATTGTAAGAGTCATCAGCGGCGTCGACCTAGTTAGCTAGCGCATGAAGCCGAATACTGAACTCTCCAAGTTTGACTGCGGCACTGAACACCCTACCTTCTAACCGCATGAATTCAAGGATTTGGTCAGCGGTGAATGGATAGTACGAACGTACGTACTCATCAACTGCGTGACGCGCAACATCCCACTCTTCTACATGGAGATACATTTCGGCACGCTCATTGACGGTCATGGGCTGCTCCCCATCATGGGCCATGTGAAAGCTATAGTTCACACCTTAAAATTGCGCCAATCAACTGATCGAGAGAGTTATCGAACTCGCGATTCTCGAAGAATTAATAGTGTGAAGCTTCCGGTAAATCTGCGCCGAAGCCGTTTAGGAGTCAGATAGTTGAAATGAATTAACCATGCGCCATCCGATTTACGTTCTGAATCGACGTAGTATGTAGCGACTTCATCTTCTGTCATCTCTATGTATGCGGATATCTCTTTATTGGTTGGTCTATTTTCCATGGAGCGCGCTCTTAAGTTCATGCCAAACACCAAGCAATAGATCACAATCATTCAAAACGCCAGTCCATGGAGGTCGCCATGCCCAAGAAACAGCAACCGGCCCAGCGCTACCACCATCGGGTGCCGCAAAAAGCCTATCTGCTGATCCTCGATCAAGGTTTGTTTTTTTGAAGGGATCGACCGGCACCGCCTGCAAATGACCTGAGAAAAATTAACATCCTGCGACACATAGAGCGCGGCCATGAAGCACGAATCACCGGATAAAAAATTGGTAGATGCTTCGAAGCCGCTTTTTTGGATGGATATTGTTGTTGTGATGTTTAGCCTCATTGAGAGCCTAGGGATCATCGTATGAGCACCATCATCACTGTCCGCTACTCAACTGGCGTGACAAGCTATCACCACCGATGTGGAGCAACGCTAGCAGCTGGCGATGTGGGAAGGTGCCCGCCCGGCAACGCCCCTGCCACCCCTAACAGGTTAATGACATACCGGGCAGACGGCGCCAACCATACAGCGACAATTCCCTCTCTTAAAGTCATTCCGCTAAAGCGTGAGGACGAAGTGATGCCTGAAGAAACGGTGGAGCCATGGGAAGGTGAAGACCTCCTGCCCATTGGTATTCAGCTACTCGACCTCACAAGCGTCTGACACGAAAATCAGTAGTGAAATATGCGAGTGATCACCGCCTGGTTCTCGAACGCGTGAATGGTTTCGAGGTTTGCATCTTTACAATCTTCCCGTCGAAATCCGTGCGCCCCGTTCCAATGTCCGATCAGATCGCCGACGTCGAACGCGATCACGGCATTAACGAAATGCTCAGCTACGTCAAAGATCCTCCAGGCGGCCACCATGGGAAGCGCCACCTTGGCCAGCTCCAGATTTAGCAAGAGCTTGCCGTAACCTCTATGACACAGACTATCGCAAGCAGGTGGACCGTGACCCCGCGTCAATCCAAAACCGGCGAAGCTCTTCGCTGTGAGGGCTTTACGATATCCGCTGTAGGACTGGAAATCGTCAGGCCCGTCCTTGGCCAGACAACACATTGTGATGGCCGACGGCGCGCAGAAGTGCGCCAATCACACGCACTACTCAGTTAGCTCCCGCCGGTGCATTCTTACTGCTGGAGACTCAAACCTACAGCTCCACGGCCTGCCGGATACCGGCGGCGAGTAATTTCTATGTCTCTGGAAAACATTTGAGTCCTGAAAAGCATTGAGATCCCATCCATCCCGCTGCATTTATCCACGCCTTACGAGCGTCAAACGGTGCATAGTCACAATCAGTCACAGCAAAGGCTCTCTGAACCCGACCGTTAGCCGTTAAAGCTGACTACCTGATTACCCTCCCTGCTACCCCTTGCTCACTTTTGTTGCCCAGTTGATCCGCAACCTTCACGGCGCCCGATCCGGATGCCTGGATTACTCCGATGTTAAATCGGTGAAATCTGCCCCAGACACGCATTTGGCCAGCAACCACCTTCCGTTTCAAAAGGAGGCTGTTTGCGCCCCACGTCAATCGGATGTGCAGTTGCTTCCGCGAAATGAGGTGCCAAATATTTTCCCATCGACGATTTCAAAGGTAGTAGCACAATCTAGGTTCATGATGGTGTCCGGTGTACCACCATAGCGGTGGGTGTAAGCAGTCCTGCCGGAGAACGTCGTCTGATACATGGGCTCCGCGCCCTGCACTATTATCGTCTGGCTGCTTCTGTAAACTAAAAACCGGTGACCATCAGTTTCAAAAACTTGGTTAGGCGGCCCCCAACTTCGAAGTAGACTTAACTCATCGGTACCCTTCAAAGCGTTGAGCTTACTCTGATATTTGGCCTCGGTTGCACAGGCGGTCAGCAACAGGACGATGAGCACCAGCGCAAGGCGATTCATATCACTCTCCCGTTTCTGTTTTCTACTGATTTCAATCTACACCCTATACATCAAGGCAGGCAGCGATACCGATAATGCATTTGGCCTTTCTCATGTTCAGTGTTTCAAGATCATGGTTGTTCAGTGATCACTGGCGGCCAACGTGTGGTTGATGGCACGCCGAGAATGCCGAGAGCATGTCCCCACATCCGCCACCATCACTTGAGGAATATCATTGGATTGGTGGGAATTAATCGTGAGCCTCGGCCACCATTGGTCTGTGCCTCGCTGTCGGGCAGAAAATCTGTGGTTCCGTGCTTATCCGGGCTAACGTTACATCGACTTTTAGGACCAGCAGGGCCACTTTGGTCCAGGTCGGCACACCCCTCGCGCCAGAAGATACGCATTTCTGCTTCACCTGCACCTAGCGCGCAGCCACTCAAAGAGCAAAGGTCAATCGCAGGTCGGCTTGGTAGCGTAATGAAGGCTCGAAAGATTAAAAACATCCTTAAAAGTCACGGTCTCCCGCGCTAGAACAGCGCGTCGCGTTTAGGGGCCTTCACCGAGCCACAGCGCCCGGTGTCGTCCATTTCCGTAGTCAACTACAATGTTTACGCCCTCACGGGGTTTGCCCACCGCGGAATTCGCTGAAGTGGAAATGCGGGTTGCTCAAAAAAGTGAGCCGAGTTTGCTCACAGAGGCAGGTGACGACGTTCTAAACCAATAGCTATTTTTGCTCATGCATGAATAGCCGGGCGATTCGGCGTCGGTGGAAATACCGCTTCGCCCGGACGTGCGCGGAAGCTTTTTACCTTTCAGACGAATGATTGGTAGCGGGTTGAGGCGAACTTCTTCGAACAATGAGCTCAATTGCACCAGCTCGCCCAGCCCGTGAAAAACAGCGATCAAGTTGATCAAGGTGCCTTTGCCGTGATTAAGCGAGAGCCGATGGAGCGGCTGACGACTGATCGCCGAATTCTCCGCCACTGTTTCAACCCTGATGTTCGTCTTTAGCCGCGACGCTTGCAGGCGCAACCCGACGGTGGCTGCGAGGACTTGAGCCGTTTGAACACGAAGTCGCATAGCACCTGCCGGGGGTTCTGAATCGATCATAGAGAGTTACTAAAACGACTCACCGCCGCTCCAAACTGTGCCAAAGAATCTGCATGATGCACTTCGGCCTTTCTTTCAGACGCTCTCGATTGATTGCGGTGGAGAAACGGTAAACACGGAGTTCAGGTGATGCGCTGATGAGTGGCGCCAAACGCCTGGGTCGGTCTGCTGGAAACCGACCCGAGCCTGGGCCAGGCCTACAGCCTGTTCGCGCCACCCGCACTGGCGATGCGCCACTACGGTTTTCGCTTTAAGTCGCGGGTCAACCGGATCGCGGTGTGGGCGGTCATTGCTGTAGGCCTGCTGGGGCTCTTTGCCTTATCCCCTGTGTTCGACGTCAGTAGGGAGTGATTATGGGTATGACAAATCAGACCCCGATACTGACACCACCTAATGCGATTCTGCCACTCGCTGTAACACGGAATTATATTATCCAGGGAACCCAGTGATATTATGATGGGGGTTGCTAACGCTTCGCGCCTTGAGCCACCCAGGCGTCCGCCCTGTCTCGTGGTAGGAAATCATGCCAATTGCTGATCTTCATACCACCAGCGAGGCACAAAACACCGACGAACGGTCATAACCCGGGACAACGCTGAACTGTCTCGTGTCATTGAGCCTATCAAACGAGCGTTCGATCTTGGGCATTGTACGTTGTTATGAAATGCAACGTAATGCAGGACAACATAGTAGGGGACCTTTATGGCGCACGAAGGCATCAACAAGCAATTGGTGCAACATGCCAAAACCACCCTGCTGGCTCAGGGTAAGCGCCCAACTATCGACGCAGTGCGCATCGCTTTAGGCAACACCGGCTCCAAAACCACGATCTCACGCTACCTCAAAGAACTCGAAGAAAAACCCAGGGCCGCGCTCGAGCGGCTGAGCGAGCCGCTGTCGCAGCTGGTTCTGGTTTTAAGTGAACGTTTGCAGGTCGAGGCCGAGGAGCAGTTAGCCAAGGCACAGGCGCAATTCTCCCTAGAGAAGATCCAGCTGCAAGAAAATTTGCAGAGTGTGGAAACCCTCATCGTTGAGAAACAGCGCGACCTTGAGAAACTGAAGACACGACTTAGCCAACAGACCTCGGAGTTATCACTGGCTCAAGAAAGCATCCAAGAACTAACCAGCTTATTACAGGAGCAATATACGAAAATAACGACTCTCAACAATGAAAAGCAGCATGCCTGCAATACCTTTGAAGAGTTTCGCCAGGCCCGGGAGCAGACATACAACACCGTGTTACAGCAGCACGCACAACAAATAGCGCATTTCACGGAAGAACAACGCTACCATACCGATCTGCTCAAGAGTGCGCAAAGAGACTTGGTAGAGTTTCATCATGAAAATGCTCGACTACTGCGAAAACTTCAGCGCACCTCACAGTTAACGAACGGCGTCAAAGAAACACCCACCACTAACACATGAACTTTCAAACCAAAAGTACTTAGTTTGCTGACTATCGCACCACTCCTTGCATAATTTTTCATAAACAACAGTCTTACTCATAATTTTTCCAACATCACTGCCAGCCATCGGGCCTTTTCAACCTTCATGCGTCCTCGGGCTGCTGCCGCATCCTTGCCTAATGAGTGCCATTACTACTATCGAAAGTGTCGACACTTCGACGAAGGGCTCTTCCACACCAGCGTACTAACTTCATGGAGGCGGCAAGGATGGGTGGAATTGAACAATACTAACTTGTTGTTTTTAAAAGCAGATTACCGATTGTCGCGTACTGGTAGACGACGTGTACTAAAGGTGTACCCTATTGATTAAGGGCACCATATTTCCGAGTAAACCTACTGGATTGGGCTTACTCCCTCCGTTTAGAAGTGGGTGGCTCTTGCAAGGTGGGAGGTAAGACGATAGTCATGGTCTATTGACTGATTCGAAACCCGGATAATTCTAGCCGATTAATCTTTACAGGGCGGCCGACGGCTTAAGTCCACACAGTACGACGCCAGCGATAGTTGAACAACAACGCCTGCACTGCCGGATTGGTAGGGGGGACTGACTGCGCAGGTGTATTAAACTCCGAGCTTCGTAGACGATGGACTACGGTAACCGGCGCGGCTTGGAATGCGAGAAATATCTGCTCAGTAAGAGGCTTAGACAATGAGTACTTACCAACCGCCTCGTCGACCACTGCATAACGCATATTACGGCAAACATTTAATTTTTTTTCCGTCGCGAAAAACCCATGTTTCAATAGCCTGCCATAGCGCGCTAGAGAAGGATTATTGTGTTTTATTGGAATACGACGTTACAGTCATTTATTATGAATCCCAACCAGGCCCTTTTCACGTCAATGTTGCCACACACCCAAGACGATACACCCCGGATTTTTTTGTTGAGACAACAGAGTCAGCATATTACACCGAGGTCAAAACCGATTTTCAGAAATTAGCATCACGCATTGGTTTAAAACTCGAGGCGGCAAAGGAACAATTTTCGCGCGACGGCGCAACCTTGGCATTTGCTGATATAAAAAGTATCCGCCTCAATCCGAAACTGAGCAATTTAAGATTCTTATATCTTCATTCGTTTAATGTGAGTGACGATGAATATGGCGCCTGCCTTCATCTGTTATCCAAACTTTCTTACCCGATTAGCCTGCGACACATTCTCGACCACCCTGCCCAAGTGAGAGAGCGCGCCATTTACAGAGCCCTGTTCAGCCGAAAAATTGCGTTTGACATGACGCCTCGCTTATCTCTGGAAACTTTAATTGAGGAGCCGCCTCATGCAAATCACTGAACCTAAAGTCGGCGCACAATATTCCCTCGACAATCAAATTCTTGAAATCGTGTCTATCAATGATGGACTCATTTCACTGGGATCACTCAGTCATCAATACCATCGCTTCATTGACGTGACGATGTTCGCCAGCATGGAGCAGAAGGGCAAACTTTTCTTGCACCAACGCGCCGCTACCGACCTCAGCCTCGGCGCGCAGTTAGTGTCTCTCACAGCTGATCAAAAGCGACGTTTTTCGCACCGTCGAGCCTATATGGACGGCTGCTTCAAGGAGTTGAACGGCACCCTACCAAACGCGGCAGCTAAGCTCATGATCGCCCGTATCGCCACCAGAATTGGAGACCCTAATCCGCCTAGCGTTAGCACCCTGTGGAAGTGGAAAAATCGATACTTGGCCAGCAACCGTAGCCCATTTTCACTGCTGAAAAAACCATCCGTCACTCGGACAAAAAGGATACACGCTACTGTTGAGGAGCTTATACGCCACTATATCAACACCGTGTACCTGACCCGAGAACGGCCGACATTTAGCCACACTTATCGTTTACTGGTTGGACATGTGACGGCTGAAAACAGGGAGCGACACAACTACGGCAGTGCACCGCTAGCCGTTCCTTCATATGCCACTTTCCGTCGGAGAATTATCAAACTGGACCGATATCACGTGGCATTTGAGCGTCAAGGGTTAAAAGCGGCACAACGCTTAAGCAAGTCCAGTGGCCACCTATACATTGAAAATGATCCCTATGCCTGTACGCTATTTGATAGCCAGATCATGGATGTAAATATTATTGATAGTCACGGACAATTGATCGGAAGACCAACACTGTCCGCACATCTCAACCCATTTTCACGCAGATGTCCTGGGTGGGATATTTCAATAGGCCCACCATGCACCGAAAAAATGATGGCTGCCACAATTCGAGCCATCACCAACGACGGAAAAATGGGCACAATTTTTTCCGATCACGGTGCGGAAATATTCAACACGTGGGCGTTGACTACGTTCAATACTCTCGGAATTGTGAGCGATTACGTGCCGGTCGGCGACTATGACGCAAAATCGTTTATCGAGCGATTCTTCGGCACCGTGAACAAGGGCTTTTGCCACAATCTACCCGGCACCACTAAAAGCGGCCCCGAAGAACGCGGTGACTACCCATCGGAGCAGCGAGCTTGTCTAACGCTGGAGCAACTTAGAGCGGCATTTACCCTTTGGCTCGAGGCATATCACAGCTCCTGGCATGGGACACTTTGTACCAGCCCAGATAAAAAACATGAAACGCTTAAACTACAAGCCCCACCGCCCGAACAGTTCACAGAAATCGAACTAAAACAACTCTGCCTAAGTAACTGGCACTTACGAATTGACAGAGGATTAGTAAAAAAATCAAATTTAATCTGGTATGGCCAAGGGCTCGCCGAGGTGAGCCAACGATTGAAGCCGAAGCAGCAGGCTATTGTCTATTTCAATCCCTGCGATCTCGGAAGTGTATGGGTCGCACACCCGGACACTCCAGATGACTGGCATCCTGCTATAGGTACAAATCCGGAATACCAAAATGGACTAACGTTATCGGATCATAATGCCGTGCGCAAAATATTCATAGAGGAGCGGAGAAAATTTGATAATACCACCGCCTGCGTCAAGCTTTACGAACTGAGCCAACGTATCAAGGAGTACCAGCAAAACAATAAAACGAAAAAAGCTTCCCCCAAGCCTCCCTCAAAGAAAGCGCCGTCTGAATGGGCACTCCCACGCCCTATCGCGGATCCATCACATTTCCCCACGTACCAGATCGGAGGAAATTTGGATCATGAATCTGATGAATGAAGAAAAAATCAAACATTTCAGAAGCTTCACTGTCGCTCACCCCGAGTATCGTGAAGCCCTGGACACTATTCATCGCTCAATGGAAGCTACTCGACTCCGTGGAGAGCCAAGCTGTGTCATATTACTAGGAGATCCGGGCACTGGGAAAACTCGAATTTGCGATGACATATTGACTGAACTAGGCCCGCCCACCAAAAAACACACTGCCGATGGTGTCTGCATTATCAATCCAGTGATTTATTGCCGGGTACCGAACAACGCAACAATTAAAACACTGGTCACACGGCTGCTTAACTGCTTCGAAACTTATACAAAATATCAATCCGTTGACGCATTAGAATTCCGCCTATTCAACATACTTCATACATGCCAAACCGTTATGATTATCTTAGACGAATGGCAACATCTATTAAGAAGCGGAACTGGCCACGCGTTACAAAGCGCAGCCGACTGGGTAAAGGTGCTGACAGACATATACTCTGGCGAAGTCATGCTGGTCGGCCCTCCAGCCTGCGAGCGAATGATCGATCAACACCAAGCGCTCGCTGACCGCTTTCCTTATCGTGCGAGACTTTCGCCATTTTCCCTTGCTTCACCTGAACATTACAGTAACTACCTCAAGCTTATTCGGGCGTTTGCTATCGATATTAAAGAGTCTATGGGGTTCATTGAGATCCCGCCTCTTACCGATGAGAAGGTACTACTCGGTGTATATGCAGCCACGGGTGGTAATATGCGGGCTCTAAGGGTTCTGCTAAATGCTTCGCTGACCAACGCTCTAAATCGCAACGATTCCAACTTGCTTATCTCTGACTTCTCAATGGCCGCATGCCAAGTAAAACTTGCGACTCGACTCACGCCCCAAAACCCATTTGATAAAACATGCAGCGAACTCAAAAAAATAATCTTTACGAGTTCAAAAAAATGCACAAATTAGTATTCATACCAGTGCCGCACCCACAGGAGAGCGGTATTTCCCTGCTAATACGCTGCGCAACCGCTAACGGTTATGAAACTTTAAAATTTTTCAGCTCGGTATTCCGGCTAAAACTCAAAAATATTGCAAACAGTTATTGGAACAGCTCCGAAGCGCATAACCTGCTGACTCAACATAAGATGCTGCATCCAGCGGAAAAAGAATTACTGGAAGAGGCTTTCCACTCCAAACTCAGGCGTGGCAGTCAGACTCACATCAACATAAATGGTGTTTCGTTTCCGGCTTCTCTGCTTCGCCAACAACTGGTTCTATGTTCTGCTTGTATCCGCTCCGGCCACTTAAATATCATGCATACTCTTAAGTTTTCCGATGTATGCCCCATTCACGCCGAGCAGTACATCACATCATGCCCCCATTGTAGCCAACCCTTGGATTGGTTGCTCCTAAGAAATTACTATTGCCGCTGCGGATTTGACCTTCGTAAATCACCTTCCAGACCATCTGACAAAACCGCCAGCGCAATAATTAAAAAAGCGATGATCGATAGGGATGGGGATTTTTTCAGGCTGCTATTAGCATCGATGACAGCATTCCGTTATTTGCACACGTCCGACGGAGGCTTCGACTTTATGAAAACTTGCGTTAAAATCGCAACGGGTAAAAAAGACGTTTTCTTTCATGAAATGCAAACACTACGACAGTACTTTCCCAGCCTTCATCTTAGAGCCTTAATGGCCCCTTTTATATTAAGCTCCGACACAACTCTAAGTAAATTCGGTATCGAATATTTTTATAATAGCCTTAAATCAAAACCGACAAACCACGAGCAAGACTGTAGGTGCAGCGAGCTACTATTCACGGAGCCTGAGCTTATATACATTTTTAATTCGCTTGCTAACGTCACCCAACTCAAAGCGGAGAGATTATGTTTTCGAACAGACTTCAAAAGCTATCCAAGCGTTCGCAGACCACTTTATAAGTGCCCGAATATTTGCAACACTCTGATCAACCAAGGCGACTGTGCGTGGGACTCAACGGATGCATACCCATCGCCTGAATCGAACTTCGAATTGCTTGATCACAAAAAAGCTGCCGCACTTTTGCATACCTCACCCCGGAATGTAAAGTATTTGATCAGCGCAGGCTTACTAAAAGGCTTTAAACCAAAATACATACAACCGCCAAAAACCACGATATTATCAATTAAAGACTTTAATGAAAAATATATGTTACGCTCTGAAATCGCGTCTCGCAGCGGCTTGCGAGATACTGAACTGAAGAAACTTATTGACAGCTTCATTCCTACCGTGATCCACACTACCCTGTATGCCAATAAAATTAGAATTTATCTCAGAAATCAAGTACCCCCTGAACTTACTTGCACGATCGACAAGCAGGCAGCAGCTTTAATTCAGCCTCCCTTATCCGCCCAATCGTTACTGAGTTTCAAAAAAACAGCTGAACTCTTGTCAATCTCCCGCACTGACACCAGCGCATTAATTGATGCAGGAATAATCCGAACAAAGAAAGTAACCACTCGAGATAAGACAAAAGGCCGCCAGTTTTGCACAGGAGAAAGCGTATTGGAGGCTATCGCATGGCGCAAAAAACATCTTTCTGTCGTCGAGGTTAGCGCAAAAGCAAATTGCAGCCCCCACCTAATCCGCATCCGTTTTATTAATTCTGGATTTATAACTCCTTTAGCACTTCGACACACGGCCATGATCAGCCTGGCAGACGTAAACAAACTAGTTAACCATATAAAAAAATACACCACGCTTCAGACGCTGGCTACAGAATTCATGCGCAACGCAAGTGCAATTGTAAAAATAATAGAGCAAGGCGGTATACTCCCACTTACCAGAGACCACCCTGACTTCATTAAGGGCCAGGTCACTTTGCTTCGTACAGAGACACAAAAAGTGATGAAGCAGTACGCAGGTAAAAAACACGGAGCAACTTTAACCGACGAGCAAAAATATTAAAACTCTACTGATCAATATTTCATCAAGGCTATACAACCAAGAAGCTTCATACTAGTCAACTTATATCCATAAAATGCAACCCCAGAATCGCCAAACATTTGACATAATTCCTCCTGCTAATTTTCACATTTTGAAACAATGGTATTTTTAACGATACCAACCGTGACCTGGGTGCCCCCCCCTCCCGCAAACGAATAATCGACAGACTGCCAAGCCATTATATATTTATACATCTGATTCGCTGCTTCCATAAATTCGCGATGCACCCTTTTATACCCATTTTTTTAGTAGTAACACAGAATCTCGAAGGCTATCAGTGCTATGGCCAGCGAAGGTTTTGTCGATCTTGCTTATTACAAACGCAACAATAAAGTTTTATGAAAATTTTTGTATTCGATTTACCCCACAACCTCCCTTCGGCAGCATAGCTGCTGATCCCTTGAGGGTTAAACAATTAGCTGAATTTTCACGCCGAATTGGCTTTTGAGAAATCGTTCCAGTTCCATGGATGGTTCGCAGGCATCCAAACCCAAGCACCATTTACACCTGAGCTTCAGCCATTACAACCCATCATAAAATCTAAGCAGGATGGTAGTCTTATCCATGAATTTATGAAGACCGTAAACGCCATCATACTGCTCTAAGCCACTCGACCACTGGTGTGGTCGCGAGCCTCCGGCAAATCTACTGAAGCATTTCTCACACTTCTGCTCATCATTACGTTTAGCATAAATGCCGCGCTAGGTAGTGAGCATTAAATGCAAAATACAGAAGTACCGCCCCTCTCGCCCGGTCCATACTCAACTAATACTGCTAAGAGCCAATTCTCGGCATTCGTGAGGACAATATCCATACGCTCTTGCGATAATTAGCTGAAGGTTCGGCAGGGCGAGGAAGCTGATTCCCCCAGCGGGGCCATGAATCGAGTGAAAAAAATAATGCACATCAACTGAGGCCTAATGATAAGTGATAGACGCCGGCGTAATTTCTCTTCAGATGATCAGAAAATTTCAAAGGTTCGAAAAATTCTAGCCTTAAGCCATTGATCTGCCGTACGCTCATTCCCACTTTCAATGAATACTCATGCCCTGTACTTCGGTCGTTGTTGGTTTTCATGCGCAAACTTTTGTACCTGTTCTTCTCCATGGCCATCGTTGCCGTCCTCACCACCTACGCCATGTGGGCGGCAGACCGGCCTGCGGGGCATTATCTGTCGGACCTGCGCATCAAACTGGCGGTCGATCAAGGCACTCCCGCCGACCGTGGCAATCTGCTGGGCATCCAGCCGGAACTGTTCCCCACCGACTATCAAAACCCCGCGCGCCTTCACCGCAAACTCGCGGCGTACTTGCAGCAAGCGCAGGATCAAGGCTTGTTGAATGACAAAACCGTGGTGGTGTTGCCGGAACACGTCGGCACCTGGCTGATGATCAGCGGCGAAAAAGACGAGCTCTATCAAGCGCCCACCCTCGCCGAGGCGATGAACTGGCTGGCGGCGAGTAATCCGTTGTTGTTCGCCCGTGCCTGGCTCAGCGCCAAGGGCAAGGACCGTCTCGACGACGCCCACCTGCGCATGAAATCGCGCAGCATGGCCAAGGATTACCAGGCACTGTTCGGCGGTTTGGCCAAGGAATTCCACGTGACGCTGGTGGCCGGCTCCATCGTTTTGCCCGAGCCGAGTATCCGTGACGGCCAGCTCAAACCCGGCAGCGGTGCGCTGTACAACAGCAGCGTGGTCTTCGGTCGCGACGGCGCACCGCTCGGCCAGCCGCAGCGGCAGATGCACCCGGTGTTCAGCCAGCGTGATGTCATCCAGGCCAATGAAAAGACGATCAACATTGTCGACACCCCGGCTGGGCGCCTTGGTGTGCTGATCGGCAGTGACAGCTGGTATCCGGACCACTACCGCAAACTCGACGAGCAAGGTGCGCAATTGGTCGCCGTACCGGCGCAGGTTTTTGGGCAAGGCGCATGGGATCAGCCGTGGCGTGGCTACAAGGGTTCGAGTACACCGGGCTCAGTCAGCCTCAAGCCCGGCGAAGTCAGCGAAGGCCAGGCCTGGCATCGCCTGACCTTGACCGCGCAACCGCCAAGCAGCCATGCAGTTGCCGGCATGAGTGTGTTTCTGCGCGGGCAGTTCTGGGATAAATCAGGCGCCGGTCAGAGCTTTCTCAGTAGCAACGGCCAGCAGTTCGCCGATGGCGACGCCCGTGGTGCGCGCATGCTGAATATCTGGTTGTAAGCGATGAAGCCGCTGCCGATGCGCCTTGGGGATCTGTCGGTAGGTTTCGTTCATAGCCTCGCCGATGCGGTGCGCAGTCACGGCGCCGACCCACAGCCGCTGCTCGAACAATACGCACTCGATGCGGCAAGATTGGCCGAGGCCGGGGCACGCCTGTCGATTCCGCGTTACATGCGCTTGGGGCACGGCGCAATTCAATTGACCGGCGATCCAGCACTGGGCCTGCGCATGGGTCAACTGAGTCGCTTGAGCCAGGCGGGGCTGGCCGGTGTCACCGCATCGCAGGCACCTACCGTACGTGAGGCCGCCCGTTGTCTGATCCGTTTCGAACCATTGTACGGTTCCAATTACCGCGGTCAGTCGAGCTTTCACGAGGACGCCAATGGCGCATGGCTACGCTTCTATTCGATCAGCCCGTACAACGCCTATAACCGCTTTGTGGTGGATTCAATCATCGCCGGCTGGCTGCATCAGCTATCCAGCGTCAGCCGCGAACCGCTGCGGGCTGAACGCATTGAAATCGAATTCGACGCGCCCGACTATCGCGACGCTTACGCTGCCTTGGGTGATTGCCCGATCCAGTTCGGCGCCGAGCGCAACCAGTTGCGCCTGGGCCTGCCCAGCCTCGCCCTGCGCAATCCCGAGCACTGCCCGAGCACTTGGCGACATCTGCTGCAATTGTGTGAAAGAGAGCTGGAGCAACTGACCCGCACCCGCAGTCTGCGCGAACGCATCACGCAATTGCTTGGGCCGTTATTGAATGGTGGCCGGGAACCGGACCTGGAAGAAGTGGCGGCTAGCCTGAAGCTGCCAACCTGGACTTTGCGACGTAAACTGACCGAGGAAGGCACGCAGTTTCGCGCGATCCTCAATGACACTCGCCGTGATCTGGCGATGACCTACATCCGCGATACGGAACTGGCGTTTGGCGAAATCGCTTACCTGCTCGGCTTTGCTTCAGCCGAAGCATTCCAGCGAGCGTTCAAACGCTGGAGCGGCCAGACGCCCGGCGAATTCCGCCGCAGTCATCGCAAAACAGCGTGAAGCCTTAAAGCTCGGTGGCGTCTTCCGCCGGCTCCGCCGGATCCAGTTCGTAGGCTTGGTATTCAAGCAGTTCTTCTTGATATTCATCCATTGTGTAATCCCCCTACTGCTCTGTTGAATGGGCCCGAGCAAATGCCCAGTGCCTCGAGCGTAACCTGCCCGTGTGAAGGAAAAGTGAAACTGGCCTTCATGGATAAAACGTAGCAGGCGGTCAGGAATTTATCGCGGGATTTTTTTACCCACGCAAAATAACTGTGGGAGCGAGCTTGCTCGCGAAGAGGCCAGGCCAGTCGAAATTAATGTCGGCTGACCTGACGCTTTCGCGAGCAAGCTCGCTCCCACAAGGGAATTAGAAATGCTGGGATTATTGGCCGGACGCTGGCATCGCTGGAATCGGCTCGGACGGCGGTGGGATGTCCGTCGGATTGGCCGGTGGGGTGATGGTTTCGGTGGTCGGCGCAGGTTCTGCGCTCGGCGCCGGAGCAATCGGGGTCGACTCCGCAGGCGGTGCAACCGGCTCGGAAATGACCGGAGCTGCTTCAGCGGGCGCAGGCGCGGTCACGGCTGGCTCAACTGCTGGAACAGGTGCTGGAGCGGGCTCTGCGGCCGGCGTCAGGTTCGCGGGGGCTGCTTTTGGTTCAGGCACGCCCAGATCAGTCTTCGGCTTCTCTTCGATATGTGCCGCTTTCTTGGTTTCTGCCGGCAGGAACTGCTCGACCAAGGTAAAGAAACGCTCATAGAACTTCTGCGCCGTCACCGTCTCGCTCGCGACCTTGACCATCGAATCGTCTGACGAGCCGATCGGCATCGATACCGAACCCAACACACCCACACCGAGACTCGCCGAGTTGTTGGTCTTCTTCAGCGCATAGCGATCCTGCAAGGCGTTAGCGAACATCGTCGCGTGATGCCCGGCACTGCCGTCATCGGCGCAGACCACATTGAAGCTGATCTCCATGTGGGTATCGCCGGTTTGCTGAAAGCTCTTGTGGCCACTGATCACTTTCGAGTCGTTGCTGGTAATGATATAGCCCTGACTCAGCAACGCACGACGCGCCGCTTCGCAACTGACGACGTCCGTCACCGGGTAATTACGCGAAAACGTACCCGAGTCATCGAAGTTCTCGTGCTCATACATCGGCTTGTCTTTCGCACAGCCGGCAACAACGGTAAACAACAGCGTCAACCCGACAACACGCAGGGGAGTGGAAATCAACATTAAACATCCTGAGGTAAAACAGTCCGGGGCGTATTGTGCAACAGAACGCGCCCCCGCGGCGTATGGATTAGTGTCTTGAAACAGTTACAACCTTATCGACCCCAGATTGCGGAAAAAGGTCGCGCTGATCATTCGATGAAGAAAACCCGGCAAATCCAGAATCAGGTCTCGGCCAGAAGCTACGGCAGCAACAACTCAAACCAAATGCATAGTCACAAAAGAGAGCACTAGCAACAAATGCGTCGCCTACCAACCCGCCATCGCTGGCAAGCCAGCTCCCACAAGGATCAGGAGCATACAGTTAGAAATTGGTCACTGTCAGGCTGGCTCCCACAGTTTTGGTTTACGCGAAGCATGTGGCGCAGCCACCCCACTCAACACAATGAGCGTTAGCTCAAGTGCAGCTCTTGATCTAAAAGGCCCCGTCGGCAGGCTGAGTGGAGGGATTCATCCGGGGGGCAGGCGCGAAGCGCCGTTCGACGAAGTCGAACACATCGAGAGGAGGTGCAGCGAAGCAAACCGCAGGCGACTGCGCCCGGATGGATCGCGGAACGAAGGAACCCGAGCCACGGCGAGGGCCAAACGTTGGGGCAAAGCCTTTTGGGTTACCTTTTCGGCGTCTGGAAAAGGTGACCCGCCGTAAGGGCGGAACTCTAATCCGCCAACCGCAAAAAAACGGATATTCACCCAACACCCAAGAACATGGCCGGCCCAAAGGCCGCCAAGGCCAAAAAGCGAGCGCCCACAAAAAAGCCCCGACTGATTAGGCCGGGGCTCCTTGTACAACAGCTCAGTCAACCATCAGAACTTCTTGATGTCAGCCTGGCTCTCCAACTGCTTGCGATACGCCGCAAAGTCCTGCTGACCTTCACGCGACGCAAGGAAGCGACGGTACTGAGCCTTCTCTTCATCAGTCGGTGCAGCCGCTTCGTTCACGCCATTCAGACGCACGATCATCAAACTGCCGTCAGGCAACGTCACACTGGTGAACGTCGGTTTGTCCTTGGCAGCCGGTTTCGGCATGCGGAACAGTGCTTGCAGCACCGCCGGTTCAACACCTTCCTGACCACGAGTGGCCGCTTCGGTGGTTTTCCAGTTCTGACCGTCAACCGCTTTGTCTAGAGCAGCCTTGCCGTCGCGCAGATCAGCGATCAGCTTCTCGGCCTTGGTCTTGGCTGCCGCGCTGGCATGCTCTTTGGTCAACTGAGCGCGGATGGCCGCATTCACGCTTTCCAGAGGCAGTTGCGCAGGCTTCAAGTGTTCCTTGGCACGCAGCACGATCACGGTATCCGGATCCAGCTCAATGGCGGTGCTGTTGGCACTTTCATCGAGCACTTCGGTGCTGAATGCCGCAGTGACCACGGCACGGTTGGCCGCGATCCCTTCGCCACCTTCACGGCCGAATGGCTTGGAGGTGTGGACGGTCAGTTTCAGATCCGACGCTGGCTGAGCCAGATCGGACGCTTCGAATGCAGAGTCTTCCAACTGCTTGGTCGCCTCGACGAAACGCTGCTCGACCTGCGCCGCTTTCAAATCGCGGGTCAGCTTGTCTTTCAGGCTGGCCAGGGACGGCACTTCAGGTGCTTCAACACCCAGCAGCTTGATCAGGTGGTAACCGAAATCGGTGCGAACCGGCTCGGAAACCTGATCTTTAGCCAGCGAGTACAGCGATTTTTCGAAGGCTGGGTCATAGACGCCTGGACCTGCGTAACCGAGGTCGCCGCCATTGCTGGCCGAACCCGGATCCTGCGAGAACTCTTTGGCCAGCGCTTCGAATTGTTCGCCTTTGGCCAGACGCGCCTGGACCTCTTCGATCTTCGCTTTGGCTTGAGCTTCGGTGGTCTTGTCGTTCACTTCGATCAGGATGTGTGCCGCACGACGCTGTTCCGACAGGTTGGCAATCTCTTTCTGATACGCCGCCTGCAGGTCTTCGTCCTTGACAGCGACCTGATCGAAGAACGAGGCCTTCTTCAGCTCCAGGTAATCGATGACCACTTGATCCGGGGTCATGAATTCCTTGGCGTGTTCGTCGTAGTAAGCCTTGACCTCATCATCGGTCAGCTTGACCGCAGCCGGATCGGCCTTGACGTTCAGGGTCGCGAAGTCACGGGTCTGCTTTTCCAGACGGGCGAAAGCCAGCACTTCGGCGTCGGTCACGAAACCGCTGCCACCGATACCGGCGCGCAGTTGGCCGATCAGCATTTCCTGAGCCAGCATCTGGCGGAATTGCATACGGCTGTAGCCCAGTTGACGGATCACCTGGTCGAAACGCTCGGAGCTGAATTTGCCGTCAACCTGGAATTCAGGCGTCAGCAGGATCACCTGATCCAGTGCGCCTTCGGAGAAGGAAAATTTCGCTTGGTCTGCGCCTTGCAGCAGCAGCTTGCGATCGATCAGACCCTTGAGGGCCGATTCGCGAAGCATTTTTTCATCGAGCAACGAGGCATCGAAATCCTTGCCCAGCTGTTGCATCAGCTGGCGGCGTTGCATATCAACGGCCTGGCTTAGCTCGTTCTGGCTGATTTCTTCACCGTTGACCGTGGCCGCATCCTGGCTGTTGGTCGTAGCCTGGAAAATGGCTTCGATACCGGTGAATGCCATCAATACAACGATGATCCCGATAATAGTCTTGGCAATCCAGCCTTGTGAATTGTCCCTGATATTCTGCAGCATGCGTCCCCCAGAAACGGTTGAACTTCAATATTTAGGCAACCGTGGAGCGTGGGTAGAATCCGGATAGAAGAAAGGCGCATCCGAGGATGCGCCTTCTCGTAACTGGCGGAGCGGACAGGGCTCGAACCCTCGATCCCGGCGTTACAGGCAGCTGTTTCAGCGACCTGCTCTACCGCTCCGCTGCCAAGTCAGGCATGACCCCGACCCGGATGGGTAAAAACTTGAAAACTTAGTTAACCGCTTCTTTCAGTGCTTTACCGGCTTTGAAGCCTGGTTTTTTAGCAGCAGCGATTTGCAGCGTCTTGCCGGTCTGTGGGTTACGACCAACGCGCGCTGGACGATCAGTTACGGAGAAAGTACCGAAACCAACCAGGACAACGGAGTCGCCGGCCTTGAGAGCGCCAGTGACGGATTCGATTACAGCGTCCAGCGCACGGCCAGCAGCAGCTTTCGGGATATCAGCGGATGCAGCGATAGCATCAATCAGTTCCGACTTGTTCACTCTAAGTCCCCTTATATCTATTTTGAGATGATTCTAAGTTTTTTTGGTGAAAGCAAAAACGAGTGCTGAATGGCCTACAGACACTTAAGAGCCGCTTTATAACAAGGGCTCTAAAAAGCTGTCAAGGAAGCCACCCAGTCAAAAACGATTAATGCGTGCTAATTCTTTCCTTAGAGTCAGACTCACGTTTTTCATCCTTGGCAACTATCTCCGGAGCCACATCCGGCAAGGGCTCCGGCGCGTATTGCAGCGCAATTTGCAGGACCTCGTCAATCCATTTAACCGGTTTAATCTGCAGATCCTGCTTGATATTGTCAGGAATCTCCTTCAAATCACGCACGTTCTCTTCCGGAATAATCACAGTCTTGATTCCGCCGCGGTGTGCCGCCAGCAGTTTTTCCTTCAGACCGCCAATTGCCAGCACCTGGCCACGCAGGGTGATTTCGCCCGTCATGGCGACATCGGCGCGCACCGGAATGCCGGTCAATGCCGAAACCAATGCCGTGCACATGCCTACACCGGCGCTAGGGCCGTCCTTCGGGGTTGCCCCTTCCGGCATGTGAATGTGCGTGTCGCGCTTCTCATGGAAGTCCAGAGGAATGCCCAGGCTCTTGGCACGGCTGCGCACAACGGTCAGTGCAGCAGTGATCGATTCGACCATTACATCACCCAGCGAGCCGGTCTTGATCAACTGACCTTTACCCGGCACGACCGCGGCTTCGATGGTCAGCAATTCGCCGCCAACCTGAGTCCAGGCGAGGCCGGTGACCTGACCAATCTGATCCTGTTGCTCGGCCAGACCATAGCGGAACTTGCGCACGCCGAGGAAGTGTTCCAGCAGTTCAGCTGTCACTTTCACCGAGAAGCGTTTTTCCATCGCATGCTCTTTCACCGCCTTGCGGCAGACCTTGGCGATCTGACGTTCAAGGCCACGCACACCGGCTTCACGGGTGTAGTAGCGAATGATGTCGCGGATCGCTTCGGCGTCGAATTCCAGCTCGCCTTTCTTCAGGCCATTGGCGGTGATCTGCTTAGGCGACAGGTATTTGACCGCGATGTTGATCTTCTCGTCTTCGGTGTAGCCCGGCAAACGGATGACTTCCATCCGATCGAGCAGCGCCGGCGGAATGTTCATCGAGTTAGAGGTGCAGAGGAACATCACGTCCGAGAGGTCGTAGTCGACTTCCAGATAGTGATCGTTGAAGTTGTGGTTTTGCTCCGGATCGAGCACTTCCAGCAGTGCCGACGCCGGATCGCCACGCATGTCACTGCCCATTTTGTCGATTTCATCGAGCAGGAACAGCGGGTTGCGCACGCCCACCTTTGTCATCTTTTGAATCAATCTACCCGGCATCGAACCGATGTAAGTCCGGCGGTGACCACGGATTTCCGCTTCATCACGCACACCACCCAAGGCCATGCGCACAAATTTTCGGTTGGTTGCGTGAGCAATCGACTCCGCCAGCGAGGTTTTACCCACGCCCGGAGGACCGACCAGGCACAACACCGGACCACGGATCTTCTTCACGCGTTTCTGCACGGCGAGGTACTCAAGGATACGTTCCTTGACCTCTTCGAGACCGTAGTGATCGGCATCGAGAATGTCTTCTGCGCGCGCCAGGTCCAGACGCACCTTGCTCTGCGCCTTCCACGGCACCTGTACCAGCCAGTCGATGTACGAGCGCACCACGGTGGCCTCAGCGGACATCGGTGACATCTGCTTGAGCTTGTTCAGCTCGGCAGTGGCTTTAGCCAACGCGTCCTTCGGCAGACCGGCAGCGTCGATGCGCTTTTTCAGGTCCTCGATTTCGTTGTGGCCTTCATCGCTGTCGCCGAGTTCTTTCTGAATGGCCTTCATCTGCTCATTCAGGTAGTACTCGCGCTGACTGCGCTCCATCTGCTTTTTGACGCGACCACGAATGCGTTTTTCGACTTGCAGCAGATCGATCTCGGCGTCCAGCAACGCCAGAACGTGCTCGACCCGCGCCGACAAATCGATGATTTCGAGGATTTCCTGCTTCTGCTCGATCTTCAGCGCCATGTGTGCAGCCATGGTGTCGACCAGGCGACCCGGCTCATCGATGCTGTTGAGCGACGACAGGACTTCAGCCGGGACTTTCTTGCCCAACTGCACATATTGTTCGAACTGCGACAGCAGCGTGCGCACGAACACTTCAGACTCGCGCTCGGCAGCATCGACTTCTTCGATCAGCGAGACTTCTGCACGGCAGTGGCCGTCGACTTCGCTGAAGCGTTCAACGGTACCGCGCTGCTCACCCTCGACCAGAACCTTGACGGTGCCGTCAGGCAGCTTGAGTAGCTGTAGAACGGTGGCAATTGTACCTACGCGGTAGAGAGCGTCTTCACCGGGATCATCATCAGCCGGGTTTCTCTGGGCCAGCAGCAGAATCTGCTTGTCGCCCGTCATCGCAGCTTCGAGGGCTTCGATGGATTTCTCGCGCCCCACGAACAGCGGGATAACCATGTGCGGATAAACCACGACATCACGCAATGGCAGGAGAGGCAATTCGATGGTTGTCTTCATGATTTCGCCTCTACGGCGGCCATATGGCCGTAATCAGATGGAATTAAGCTTGAAACCAAGATGGGGGCTGCCTTGAAAAAAAACAAGCGCAAAGCGGATGTAAAAAACGACATAAAAAAAAAGAGGCCCGAAGGCCCCTTCTTTATTCCGGCAGAGTGGACGCTTACGCGTCCGGCGCTGCCTTGGCAGCCGGCTCACTGTTCTCGTAGATATACAGCGGCTTGGACTTGCCTTCGATCACACTTTCATCGATCACGACTTTGCTCACCTCGGACTGCGAGGGGATTTCATACATCGTGTCGAGCAGCACACCTTCGAGAATCGAACGCAGGCCACGGGCACCGGTTTTACGTTCCAGGGCACGTTTAGCGACCGATTTCAGTGCGTCGGCTCGGAATTCCAGATCGACGCCTTCCATCTCGAACAGCTTGGCATACTGTTTGGTCAGAGCATTTTTCGGCTCGGTGAGGATCTGCATCAACGCAGCCTCATCCAGTTCGTCCAGCGTCGCGAGGACCGGCAGACGACCGACGAACTCCGGGATCAGACCGAACTTGACCAGATCGTCAGGCTCGACTTCACGCAGGGATTCACCGACTTTCTTGCCTTCTTCCTTGCTGCGCACTTCTGCGTTGAAACCGATGCCACCTTTGGTGGAACGG
This sequence comes from Pseudomonas sp. NPDC098747, assembly GCF_044760045.1. NCBI lineage: Bacteria > Pseudomonadati > Pseudomonadota > Gammaproteobacteria > Pseudomonadales > Pseudomonadaceae > Pseudomonas > Pseudomonas sp. NPDC098747. The sequence continues at coordinate 27,942 of NZ_JBIWAL010000061.1, forward strand.
TTCTGGATAACTTTCTCGAGACCCGAGAACGCACCACCGCAGATGAACAGGATATTACGGGTGTCGACCTGCAGGAACTCCTGCTGCGGATGCTTGCGGCCACCTTGCGGCGGTACGGAAGCGACCGTGCCTTCGATCAACTTGAGCAAGGCCTGCTGCACGCCTTCACCGGAAACGTCTCGGGTGATCGACGGGTTGTCGGACTTGCGGGAAATCTTGTCGATTTCATCGATATAGACAATACCCATCTGGGCTTTCTCTACGTCGTAATCGCACTTTTGCAGCAGTTTCTGAATGATGTTCTCGACATCTTCACCTACGTAACCAGCCTCGGTGAGGGTGGTGGCGTCAGCGATCGTGAACGGAACGTTCAGCAAGCGGGCCAGTGTTTCAGCCAGCAGGGTTTTACCGGAGCCTGTCGGGCCGATCAGCAGGATGTTGCTCTTGCCGAGTTCGACGTCGTCAGCCTTTTTGTCACGCTGATTAAGGCGCTTGTAGTGGTTGTACACCGCTACGGCCAAAACCTTCTTCGCACGCTCCTGACCAATGACGTACTGGTCAAGGATGCCGCTGATTTCTTTAGGCGAAGGCAATTTATGCGCGCTGCTTTCGGCCTGGGCTTCCTGCACCTCCTCGCGGATGATGTCATTGCACAGGTCGACGCACTCGTCGCAGAAAAACACCGAGG